>JAHFZE010000045.1 GCA_020854785.1 Methanomethylovorans sp. | reverse complement strand
TCAACCTACATGAGCGATTCACTGATCACCGACTCTGCTTCTGCAGCAACGGCTTTTTCGACAGGATATAAGACTTCTGATGGAGCGTTAAGTGTGGGCCCCAACCCTGCCACTCTGTTAAGTACCATAGATCCGTCAACTGTGGCTGAACCATACGTTCCTCTTGCAACTGTGCTTGAAGGAGCAAAACTTAAGGGCAAAGCCACAGGACTTGTAGCAACATCTGAAATACCACATGCAACACCTGCTGCATTTGCTTCACATGTGGAATCCAGGAAGCAGTATGATGACATAATCGAACAGATGGTTTACCAGGACATTGATGTGGTCTTTGCCGGAGGTAAGGATTTCCTTAGCTTCAGCCGTCAGGATGGAGAGAACCTTACAAAAGTGCTCATGAACAGAGGGTACCAGTTCGTTGAAACCGAAGATGAGATGATGTCCCTGAAATCTGGAAAAACATGGGGAATGTTTGCAGGAGCAGCTATGTCCCCTGAGATAGACCGCCAGTATACAGCACCTGATCAACCACATATAGCTAACATGACAGAGAAAGCCATTGAACTGCTCTCCAAGGATAAAGACGGGTTCTTCCTCATGGTGGAAGGCAGCCAGGTTGACTGGGCAGGGCATGCTAACGACCCTATATACATGGTAACTGATTTCCTTGCTTTTGATGAAGCAGTGGAAGTTGCAGTTGACTTTGCAAAAAAGGAAGGAAATACCCTTGTAATAGTCTTCCCTGACCACAACACCGGTGGCATGACACTTGGAAGTAATTATGACCCTTCATACACAAAGACCACAGTAGAAGACCTTGTAGACCCACTGAAGGACATGGAATGTACCTACACTTACCTCGAAAGCCAGATACAGGACATGAAAGATCCCAGTGAAGTCCATTATGAAGTACTTAATTGGATGGGTGTCGACCTGACACAAACCGAGATAGACGAAATTGTCGCAAGCGGCAAGTTCGAGACTCTGAAAAATAGAATCAATAATAAGCACACCATTATCGGATGGACAACTGGTGGCCATTGCGGAGAGGATGTGCCTCTGTGGGCATACGGACCAGGAAGCCTCTCAGGCCGTGTGGACAACACTGAAATTGCCACTTACATCGCTGAAGAGTTTGGCTTTAGCCTTGACAAGACAAGTGATAAGATCTTCGTGGATGTAGATGAAATATTCCCTGGCAAGTACGTACTGGACAAGACAGACTCTAAGAACCCTGTTCTTAAGATCGATGGCTACAAGCTGCCAATAAATAAGGATATAGTGATCGACTCCAAGGGAGTTGAACACAAACTCGATGGAATAGTCATCTATGCTCCGAAAGCCAACGATGGCAAAGGCAAAGTGTACATTCCTCAGCAAGCTGTAGACCTGATCAAAGATAAAAAGTACAAGTAAAATGATGAAAAGGGAGATATCCCTTTTCTATACACTTTTTTGTATCTATTTCACATTGCCTGAAAGATATTATACAATCCTCTTGTTACAAAATCCACCGCAAGAGCGGCAAGAAAAAGCCCCATCAAACGAGTGAATACCAACATACCGGTATAACCAAGCCACTTGTAGACCTTATGGGCAAAGTGGAACAACATAAGGCAAATACTGAAAGTCAGCACTATAGCAGCTAATACTATCATTTTTCCGATAAAGATGTCTGCGCTGTCCATCAGAACTATAACTGTAGTGATCAAACCGGGTCCTGCCAGTATAGGAAGAGCAATGGGAAATATCCAGACATCATCCCTCCCCAATGATTGGTTTATTTCATCCTGAGTGATGCTTTCTCTCGAGATCTGTGCCATCATCATGTCAAAGGCCACTTTGAACAGTAATATTCCTCCGGCAACCCTTAGAGAATCAACATTTATGCCAAACTGTCTGAGCATAGTATCTCCTGTCAGCGCAAAGAAAAGGGAAATGGCACATGCAAGAAGAACAGCCTTCCTTCCAAGTATTTGCCTTTGCTTATCCGTCATTCCGCTGGTCATGGATACAAAGGTCACAACTCCATCCAAAGGACTGACTATTACGAAAATGGATACGAAAGAATAGACGAAGAAAGCGATCAGATCCATAAATAGAATGTATTAACGAAGTATATGGATTTATAGTTGCTAACCAAACTTTTATTACTTACTATACCTAATAATAGATTATGGCTAAACCTGAACAAATTCCAATTGAACATCATCTTTCATCCGAGGAATTGCTTAAAAGAATAAAATCATTAGAAAAAGACACAAGAGTTTTACAGCGTCTTTATTTTGTTAAACATCGCTATGAAGGTGCTTCTGTTGCAGAATCCGCCAAGCTCGTAGGAACCTCTAAACCTGTAGCTTATCAGTGGCAAGAACGCTGGAACAAGGATGGCTATGATGGTTTGATACCTCGGTTTGCTGGGGGTTGTCCTTCCAAACTTTCAGATGAACAAAAAGAGGAATTAAAAGAGATTTTACATCAGAGGAATGATTGGTCAACAAAGGAAGTTCAGGAACTTATTTTCAATAGGTTCAATGTCACATATACAGGTAAACAAATACTGGAGATTTTAAAAAAGTTTGGCATGCATCATGCCAAACCATATTCGCATGATTACAGAAGGCCAGAAGATGCAGAAGATCATTTAAAAAAACTTACCCATGATTGATAGGGATTGTATAATTGGTTTTCTTGATGAATCATCACCCCAGACAACAGCAAATACAGTTCGTCTATGGTCTTTCGACAAACCAGTTATGTTTAAAAACACAACCAGGCTAAAAGCAAACTCCTTCGGGTTTTATGCATTGAATGGTAATTCGGTTATTGATTTTAAGGAGCATTCGACTAAAGAAGATGTATGCTTATTTCTATCAACTGTCAAAAACAGTAATATGGGAAAGAGAATTGTAGTCATTCTTGATAATTTCAGATCACATCGAGCAAAAGATACAGTGGATTTTGCACTGGCAAATGATATCGAATTGGTTTATTTACCTCCATATTCGCCAGACTTGAATCCCATAGAATTCATCTGGAAGAGCATCAAAAGAGTCATTTCTTGTAATTTTGTGAAAGATCTAGGCCACATGAAAAATCTGATTGCTGAAACGTTTATCAGTTGTTCATCAAAGCTTAGTTATGCAAGAAAATGGATCGAAAAGTTCCTAAATAATAAGTTAGAAAAGTTAAGTAATTAACTATAATTGAAGAGATGAAGAAAATAAGCATGATATTAGAACATAACCATTATATTTTTATATAAAAATAATTTATATGAATATAGACACAATTCAGCTATTATCTATTTGGAATCAGTAAGAAGTAGAACAGGTATGATCGTAACAATTTAAGTTTTAAGACTTTTTAAAATGGGGCAATATTAATGCTTCAAGCGGTACTATTTGATGAAAAAGGTATAATAGATGGCCACCTGAGAAATAAACTGGGAAATTGCGGATTTTTTTTATCTCAAACATGCCAGTTTGACGAGAAGACAAGCATCTCAGTAGCTGAAAAAAAACCTGACATTTTGTTATACTGCTGTTCTTCTGATGACTGCAACCCCTTTGATAGAATATTGAAACTATCAAATGATATTGGAATACCTTGTATACTCATTACCTCGAAAGCAGACGTTGGTTTTTTCAGAAAGCTAGACGACGTACGACCAGCGTGGTACATAAAAGAGCCATTTGATGGTGATGAGCTATATCATATAGCAAAAAAAGCTATTGACGTTAATTCAAGGGAAAAAAGCCTGAAAGAGAAGGAAGAGAAGCATGAATTGGCTCTGAAACTAGCAAACATGGTCCCCTGGGAATGGGACCTTGAAAATGACATAGGACATATACTGAGTGAGGGAAATCCTCACAACATTGGAAAATCTGTGTTCTCATATGAGGAGTTAATAAATCATTTATACCCGGAAGATAGGGATCTTGTTGCCAGGGTCATAGAGGATACAATACAAAACAGAAAGCATTGTAAAGTTCAGTACAGAATGCAAGACCTTGAAGGAAAGATTCGCTGGCTTTCCACATACTGTAAGCTTTACAACAATGCACTGGGGAAATGCGTAAAAATGGTAGGGGTTACGCAGGACATAACAGAATATAAAGAGGCACAAAAAGCCTTAGAAGAAAGTGAACAGAAATTCCGATTACTCGCTGAAAATGCAAATGATGCAATATGGACAATGGATAAAAATGGAAAATTTCTTTATGTTAGCCCATCTGTCAAAAAACTGACCGGCTATTCTCCTGAAGAAGCTATGGAAAGATCTTTGTGGGAAACGTTAACAACAGAATCTTTTAAAAGTGTTATTCCAAAGATAGAAGGCTTTTTTGAGAAACTTCAAAACGGCATCACACCTGAGCCAGTGTATATTTTTGAAGTGGAGCAATATTGCAAAAACGGTTCAATGGTATGGACAGAAGTTGTGGTTAACCCTATTTTTGACGAAGAAGGGGTGTTTAAATTATTTTTGGGTGTTACACGGAACATAAGTGAGAAAAAAATAGCTGAAATAGAACTGAAAAAGCAAAAAAAACTGATGGACAATATTTTTGAGAATGCACCAATTTCAATGTTGATAATCAATAAAGAGAGAAGGATCGAAAATATAAATCATTCTGGAATCGAAGCTGCCCAGCGAAAAAAGGAAGAATTAATTGGGTTATTTGGAGGAGAAGCATTTTCCTGTGTAAATTCATTTAAAGGCGATGGCTGCGGTAAAAATGAGGAATGCAACCAGTGCCCTGTATGTAATGCAGTCATGAACACTTTTATGACAGGAGAGAACTTCCACAGACTTGAAGGTAGTCTGAAAACTGTGCATGATGGAAAGATCTCAACTCACAATCTTCTGATTTCTACAGTTCGTTTTGAAATGCGAGATGATGTAAAGGTAATGCTTAGTATAGAGGACATAACTGAGAATAAAAATGCAGAGCTTGAGATACTTGAAACAAAACTGACTGCAGAAAGAGCTAACAGGATCAAAAGTGAATTCCTTGCTACAATGAGCCATGAACTAAGAACACCTTTGAATGCTGTAATTGGTTATGCTGATCTTTTGCTTGAAGATACTTACGGGGAGCTGAATCACAAACAGAGAAAATCCATTGAACATATTTCCACTGGTGGAAAACATCTTCTTGAACTGATCAATGACATCCTCGACATTTCAAAAATAGAATCCGGCAAAATGGAATTACAGTATGATAAGTTCTTTGTTCAGGATGCTCTTCTCAACGTTCAGTACATTGTTTCACCACTCGCTAAAAAGAAAAAGATCCAACTGGATTTTCACATTGAACCTGATACATTAATTCTGCATGCTGATAAATCCAGGTTTAAACAAATACTTTACAACCTTATAAGCAATGCTGTGAAATTTACTCCGGATGGAGGGCTAGTAAAAATAAATGTATACAAAAAAGATAGTGGAATAAAGGCAGATGTGATCGATACTGGAATCGGTATTCCTCATGAGCAATTAAGTAAATTGTTCATCCCATTCAAGCAGCTTGATTCTACTGATTCCAGAAACTATGAAGGGACAGGACTTGGACTTTCATTAGTGAAAAAGTTCGTGGAACTGCATGGGGGGAAAGTGGAGGTTGCCAGCGAAGTCGGCAAAGGCAGCACTTTTAGTTTCTGGATACCAGCACAAAGAACAGATCCGAAGAAAAAAGATAATTAATGATTTAAAGGACCTGAAGCAGATCCTTACTTTGCCCAGATAGCAATGATCTTATCGATAGCTATGTGGGTGAATCTTGTCTCTTTCTTAAGGGTAAGGACACCATCGGCACAGGCTTCAACTGTTCCCTGGAAGGTGTCTGGTCCGCCGCAATACACATCTACATCTTTTTGCAGGTAATGTTCTACTATGAAAGATTGCATAAGTTTGCCTCCTTTTGATAAATAGGATCATGAAAAGATAACCCTATTTCGATACATAGAGAAAGGAGATGATTTGATAAAAAGGTGACTATTTGACTTTTTTCCACAAATAAAGCTCTAAAAAAGATTAAATATCAAATATAAAGCAAATTTGCTATATTGCAAATCTGTGAACAATAAAAACAATATCATGAGAAGTCATAAAATTGATAGTAATTTAAACATTCATCAAAAAAGAACAAGTTGGATTTGTTAGACTTTTTGTGAGTCTAATAAAACAAAATAGAATTTTGGAAACGATACAATTCTTTCATTCCAGACTCAAAGCTTTGAGTATCATGTGATACTCACTGACAGGCATCCTGGAGTAAAAAGCCCTTTTTATTACTTCGCTCAGAGAGGGATGGATATCCATGGAGTACATTATAGGAGCAGCGCTCTGATCTGGAGTGTACATAACAGGAATGATCTCATGGATCAGTATTGAAGCATGGGGACCTATTATATGGGCTCCGAGTATCTTATCAGTTTCCTTTTCGAGGATCACCTTCACAAACTCATCTTCCAGGTCCATGGCAAGGCCTTTGCCTGTATCCTGGAACCTGTAAAAACCGATGAGTATATTGTCTTCTCCGTATCGGGCTACGGCTTCTTTTTCTGACATACCCACACTGGAGATCTCAGGTTCTGAGAAAACAGCACCTGGAACTGCATGGAAATCCACGGTTGCCTTACGGCCGAGAACCGCATTGTAGTAGACAATGGTTGATTCATGATTTGCCACATGTTTGAAGAGGTGTTTGCCTATAGCGTCACCTATGACCCAGACATTCTTCTGAGAACTTTCAAGATGTTCATCAACTTTGATCCAACCCATTTTATCTGTTTCTAGACCTCCCTTTTCAGGTTTAAGAAGATCTGAATTGGATTCTCTGCCTGCGGCAACTAGAATATCAGATGCTATGATCTGTTTTTCTTCACCGGTTTCTCTGGCCTTGAGAAGAACCTGCT
>JAHFZE010000319.1 GCA_020854785.1 Methanomethylovorans sp. | reverse complement strand
GGAGGGCAATGCCTTGTATTCGAAAGCAGCCGCAAGAATTGCGTGGGTTTTGCAAAGAAACTGGGCAGACACGTTGAGAAATTACTCGGCAAACAGGAACGCAGTTCCCTTGATAGAATAGTAGACGCAGTAATAGAATCATCGGAAACAGAAGCTTCCAAAATGCTTGCACAATGTATCAGAAATGGTGTGGCATTCCATCATGCGGGATTGAGCTCGGCACATCGCAGGCTTGCTGAAGACGGATTCAGGGAGAACGTGATCAAAGTTATATGCAGCACGCCTACCCTTGCAGCCGGACTGAACCTGCCTGCACGCAGAGTTGTTATCCGCAGCTATAAGAGATATGATGCCAATTTTGGAATGCAGCCCATACCTGTCCTGGAATATAAACAAATGGCAGGCAGAGCGGGCAGGCCCCATCTTGACCCTTATGGGGAAGCAGTGCTTATAGCCCGTTCATATGACGAAATGGAAGCACTTTTCGAGAACTATGTCAATGCCACGGCAGAAGACATCTGGTCCAAACTTGGTACAGAGAATGCATTGCGTACCCATGTCCTTTCCACAGTGGTCAATGGTTTCGCCTCCTGTGAAGAAGGTGTTATGGAGTTCATGAGTGCAACCTTCTTTGCACATCAGCAGGAGGCACGTGATCTGCAGGAACTGGTAAAAGAAAGTATATCATTCCTGCTGGAACATGGAATGCTGCATGACGAAGAACGCCTGCGGGCCACACGGCTTGGAAAACTTGTTTCCATGCTGTACATCGATCCGCTATCCGCTGCCACCATACTCGAGGGATTGGGAAAAGCCGGAAAGATCACTGACCTTACTTTGATGCACCTTATATGCAGTACCCCCGACATGAAGCAACTTTACATGCGCAGCTCTGATTATGCCATGATCAATGAATTCGCAACGGTCCACAAAGATGAATTTGTCAGAATGCCAAGTCCCTTAAAGGCCATAGAATATGAATGGTTCTTGGGAGAAGTGAAAACTGCCTTGCTGATGATCAAATGGATAGAGGAGGTCCCAATGGACGAAATAACTGTTCAGTTCAACGTTGGTGAAGGAGATATACACGCTTTTGCCGATATGGCACAGTGGCTCATGCATGCCACAGCCAGACTTGCGGAAACCATGGAACTTCCAGGAGCAGAAAAAGCCTATGAACTGGAAAAACGTATCCAATATGGAGCAAATGCTCAATTGCTCGAACTGGTAAGCATTCGTGATGTCGGCAGGATGCGTGCTCGCAAGTTGTATAGTGCCGGACTTACTTCAATAGGAGCACTAAAGAATGCTGGTGTTGAGAGAATATCTCAACTTATAGGGCCAAAGACAGCAGAGAAGATAATGAACAATATCATGGGTTCGCTCAAGGCGGGGGAAATAAACGGAACTGGCTCTGCAGACGCGGTGTACAGGCCGATGGAAAGGCTGCAGAAGACCTTTAGTGATTTTGATGATTGAACTACGATCATAAGGAGATACAAAATGCTTTACGGCAAATTATCAGAGATCAATGAAAAGGAGATAAAGGCACTCATTGAACGCGGCGGAGAGCTGGCAAATGTAAGTGACACTGTTTCCTCTATCCTTGCAGATGTGCGCAGCAAAGGAGACCTAGCTCTTCGCGAATATACACAGCGTTTTGATGGTGCAATGATCGATACCATCGAAGTATCCAGGGAAGAGATCGAAAGCGCATACAACAGTACAGATCAGGAACTTATAGGACACCTGGAAATAGCTGCAAGCAATATCCGCAAATTCCATGAAGCACAGATGCCTGATAGTATGTGGTTCATGCAGCTTTCTCCTGGAATAGAGCTCGGACAGAAGGTAACTGCCCTTGCAAGCGTGGGAGCTTATGTGCCCGGGGGCAGGGCTTCATACCCTTCAACCGCTCTTATGACAATAATACCTGCAAAAGTTGCAGGTGTCAGAAGGGTTGTAATGTGTACACCCCCCGGTCCTGATGGACAGGTCGATCCTCTTACATTGGCAGCGGCAAAAGTAGCAGGTGCAGACCATGTGTACCGCGTAGGTGGGGTACAGGCCATTGCAGCAATGGCGTATGGGACAGATAGTGTGGTGAAGGTGGACAAGATAGTTGGTCCCGGAAATGTATATGTGACATCCGCCAAGATGCAGATCAGGGACAAAGCTGAGATAGATTTCCCTGCAGGACCAAGTGAAGTGCTGATCATTGCCGATGATTGTGCACACCCTGCAATGGTCGCGGCGGATATGATAGCCCAGGCGGAGCATGACCCTCACGCAGTATCTGTATTAGTAACTATCTCCGAAAGTCTTGCCTCTAAGGTCAAAGAAGAATTGCTGAAACAAGCACAAAGCACTCTAAGGGGAGAGATAGTAAGTTCATCACTCAAGAATGCAGCCATACTGATAGCTGGATCCATTGAACAATGCATAGATATCTCTAACAGCTTTGCTCCTGAACATCTGGAGATAATGACGAAGAACGACGAGATGGTACTTGAGAAGATAGAGCACGCAGGTTCGATCTTTGTGGGCAACTATGCTCCAGTTCCCGTAGGTGATTATGCATCCGGCACGAATCACGTATTACCCACTGCAGGATATGCAAGGATGTATTCGGGTCTCAATATAATGCATTTCCTAAAGGTTTCCAGTATCCAGCGTATCAGCAAGGAAGGACTTGCAACGATCCGGGACACCGTAATATCGCTTGCTGAAAAGGAGGGATTACAGGCCCATGCCGATGCTATCCGCATACGCTTTTCCAAATAAGGCATATAAAAGTATCTGTTTCAATCGACAATTATTTAATAGGTGAATACCTAATTTGTTTAATAAGTTCTTTTTGTAATCAAACCGGTGGGGGGGCCACCTATGAAAATAAGAGTCGTAAGTTCCAGAGAAGAGATAAATGAACTCAATCCGAATGAGAAAGTGATACACCTTGCTTTCCGCCCGTCGAACAAGGATATATTCAACCTTGTTCAGACCTGCACCAAAGTAGAGGTAAT
>JAHFZE010000175.1 GCA_020854785.1 Methanomethylovorans sp. | reverse complement strand
TGTATCTATATCTGTTGCAAGCATTTTTATAAATGCGTAGACTATGACATGATTGATCCTGGAGTTGCCGGCGTGGACAAGTGTTGCATTATTCTCCATTTCTTTTGCAAGTATCCGGGCACACTGTGCACAGCGTGTAAAACCGGTAGTCCACTCCCTTGCAATAAGGTCATAAGAGCTGGACATGTCCATCAATTCGTACAGCGTAGTACACTTGTTCCTTATATGTGTAATGGCTTTTGCATCGGACAGGTCGAATTCATCCACCTTGCGCACTTTTACACCTGCCGGTCCAAAGGACAGGTAGATCTGTATAGCATCTTCAACATCTGTTTTTTTTACAATATTGAACGCTTCTTCGGTAAGGGTTTCAGGCGTAAGTTCCCTGGAATGCCTAATAAGTTTTCCAGCTGCCATTGCAAGGGGAAATAAGAGCAGAAAAGCACCGAAATGTGTATTACCTCCTTTTTGCCAGGCTATACTTTCAAGCACGGCCTCGTGGACATATTGTCCTAGTCCGTGTTCTGCTTCGGCGGCCTTCTCAAATATTGGGTATACTGCTACAGAAGATGTGAGGAAATGTTCGAAAATCGTATTCTCGTAATCGTGGTCTCTGTCGATATTTCCGGGTTTGGGGTGAGCGGATACTTCCAGGAGCATGGCAAGCTGTGCACATCTTGCCACATAGGAAGCAGTCTGGTCTGAAGAAGCTTTTTTATGCTTCTCCTTTGTTCCGTGTTCTTTCCTCATTTACCGGTAACTCTGGGATGGTCAAGAATGTAATCTGCAAGTTCTTTTTTCAGTTTCATGTAGTCTGCATCGGAAAGTCCAATCATTTCAAGGACTCCGTCCCTTAAAGGACACATTTTTGTGATCTTGCAGCACCACACCAGACTTCCGAAACAGGTACTATCTCCATATTCAAGAGGTGTTCCCTTTGCGAATTCCATCTTCAGATCAGCGAATTCTTTTGCCGAAATGCCTATCTTCTTTACATTTGAATGTACAGGACACGGTTTGACCGGCAGGCAGCAGAACGCAAGCCCACGAAGGTCACCTTCTCCTCTGCATACATGCTTAGGTGCATTGTACCATCCAATCTCTTTCTGTATTAAAGCAATTTCCTTTGCAAGGTGGGTTATCAGAGATGGATCTTCCATCACTCCTCTTCCTACAGAAACCATGTCCGCACCTCTGGTGAACATCTCCTTTGCAGTATCGATACCAGTTACAGAGTTATTTCCTATAAGAAGGAGTCTTGTGGCATCTCTTATCTTTCTGATAGCTTCTGTATCGGCACCAGATCCCTCCTTCATAGCATCCACGTGCAGTATGTCAGCACCTGCATCTTCTATGGCTCTGGCCATTTTGATATTGTCAACCACATTGGCTCGTACCTTAACTGACACGATGGCTCCTGTTGCTTTTACCTTACGGATAGTGTCCTGCAGTTTGGACAGATCGTACAGTAGTGCCTCTCCTACACCTATTTTTGTCATTTCAGGCTGCCTGCAGTGTGCGTCTATTTCAATTATTGCGTTCAAATTCTTCGTCATCCTGGCAGCTTCGATAAGTGGCTCCAGCGTGGAGCTTCTGACGTTTATAGCAACTATGCTTTCGGTTTTAACTGATCTCAGTTCGTTATCTATCAGTTTTAAAGGTTCATCTGAAATGAATTCTTTCCTGCCTCTCTTTGCCATTTCGGACGCTGCCAGGTTAGTTGCAGCATCCAGGTTATATCCTCCAAGTATCACAAGTCCTGCATCTTTTGCGAATTTGTTTGCAAATTGACTATCTGTTATTCCTCCCATGGGTGCAAGAGCGATGGGATTCTTAAAAGAAAGATTATCTATTTTTATATCAAAAAGGTCGTCAGACACGTTTTACCTCTGCAAAATGTAAATTATCATGTATGTCGCTGAATAATGGCAGATTCTATTATTAATATGACGCTGCACTTTTAGTTTTCTTTCTTTGGCTATGTAGAAATTATGCTCATTATGGATGATGGGTATTGTAACTGGAAACACCTCTATCCCCTTCATAGATGTTTATTTCCTTTACTTAATCTATTGTTTACATTAGGAACATACTGCTTTGAGTATCCATTGAACAAATAGCGCTACAATATGTATGCAGATGTAGACTAACCTGAGATAACTTCAAATCTACATAGCGAGCAACCTATTATTCCAATGCCTTCATCCCACTTACAATGGTGATGATTGGTCAAAAAGCCCTTACTTCAAACTCTTTTTCTATAACGTCCTTTATATTAATTTTAAATGTCAGTAGCTTGACCATATTATCCTTTGAAAGGAGTCAATACTAAACAATTTCATAATAAAAATATATTTGCATATCTAGCTTTTATTACATATGTTTAAATAATAGGTCATCCCATACATTTCAATGGAACTAAGATAACTGAAAGTTTCCTATAAATAGGAGGGTGGGGAGTATGAAAACTAATTTAAAGAGAATCATCTTTATTGGAATAATCTCTTTTTTTGCAATACTAACTGCAGGGATCTGTTCGGCGATAATACCTGTAGGGAGTTACGATACTTCTCAGCAAGCGCATGATGTTGCTGTAGCAGGCAATTATGCCTACATAGCTGATGGTCTGGGTGGTCTTGTGATCGTGGATATCACTGATCCATCTGCACCTAATCTTGCAGGCAGTTATCCGATATCAGAAGTGTATATCAATAATCCAAATGCAGATTCTGTTGCTGTAGAAGGGGATTATGCCTATGTAGCCGCACATGATCTGTTCATTGTGGATATCACTGATCCATCTTCGCCTAGCCTTGCAGTAGTTGTTGAAGCTTTGTATATTGCTCCTATTCTGGATGTGGAAGTATCAGGAGGCTATGCTTATCTCCTAAGTGAATATGGTTTTGAGATATGGGATATCAGTGATCCTTCAGCACCAACATTTCTGAGCTCTTATATTAGTCACTCAAGAAGCATTGCTGTAGAAGGCAATTATGCATATTTACCCGGTTATGATTCAAGTGGAGATGATTGCCTTGAGATCGTGGATATCAGTGACCCATCATCACCAACAGTGGTAGCCACTTATGATCCAGGTTCTGCTGTAAATGATGTTGCTGTAGCAGGTAATTATGCCTATCTTGCAGCTATTGACGGCCTTGTGGTTTTGGATATCAGTGATCCTTCATCACCAATACAAGTAGGCAGTTCTGATGATCCTGCATCTGATGTTGCTGTAGCAGGTAATTATGCCTATCTTGCAACTGATGATGGCCTTGTGGTTTTGGATATCAGTGATCCTTCATCACCAATAGAAGTAGACAGTTATAGTGACTCTGCATACCGTAGTATTGTCGTTTCAGGCAATTACGCATACGTAACTAATTTGGATGATGGACTTATCATCTTCCAGCTAAATCCAGAAAGGGCTTTTGTGACAGGTAATGGGTGGATATATTCACCTGCTGGTGCTTATGTGCCTAATCCCACTCTGAAAGGTAAAGCAACCTTTGAGTTTGACCACAAGTATAAGAAAGGAGCTACTATACCTGTTGATAATGTCAGGTTCCAATTCAAGATTGCAAGCATGGACTTCAAGGCGGTACGCATGGATTTCAAGGCGATCCACTATGATTGGTTCATTGTGAGCGGACCTCTGGCAAAATACAAGGGAACGGGGACCATCAATGGAGTGGGGAAGTATGGGTTCTTGCTGAGTGCTACGGATGGTGACTTCAATAGAGATGGCACAAACAAGTTTAGAATAAAGGACACAGACAAGTTCAGGATACAGATATGGGACACAACCACCAATGCAATTGTCTATGACAATCAGATGGGTGACCCTCAAGATGCAAAACCGACAAAAAAAATCGGTGGCGGATCTATCGTTATCCAGAAAGCGAAACCATTTAGAACTACAGATTGAAGGATAGCCATTCTCTCAATTTGATTTTTAATATTTTGTTAACATTCTTTCTTCTGTCTTTCTGGCTTGACAGGATTTCTTTTGCTTGATACGGTTTCATAACATTATAATTTTCTAATATTTTGTTCTTCTTCGCCTGTCTACGCTGATCATTTTGAAGTGATGCTCAAAATCTAAATACGATAAGCACGAACATTAGGAATGAATATGGACCAACCCCAGTGGTAAGGTCAATTGTGGAGGTTATCTTATGAAATGTCTGGTTTGCGGTATTGAAAGTGAGACCAAGTATTGTAATACGTGTGGAAAAGTAATGGCCGATGTCATAAAGGTCGTGGGTGAAGAACGCTGGAGCAATATCGATGACTGTTCCTTTATATATCCTACAGTGCTGCGTGTTGCAAGAGGCGAACTCACTGTGAATGATGTTATACAGGCACTGGAAGCAGAGGATTGAACTTTTGCCTCTCTCCACTTCGCGATATATGACCTGGTAGAACAGAGCAATTCTTTTTGTGTGTTTGAAAGGGCTTAATGTCTGTAAACGTGGATGATAACGCTGTCTGATGACTTTTTTTCTTTTTTTTTGTGATGTAAAAAATAGAAAATGTCTTATACTTAGAAGTCGGTTACTTCTCACCTTATGGAAACTTAAGTAGCATGTAAGAGGAAGAGTAATGACTTTAGAAAATCCATTTGAAAATTCAAGAAAACAGTTAGCAAAATGTGCTGCTATTCTTGGCCTGGATGAAAGCGTACATGAAATGCTAAGGCACCCGATGCGCGAGCTGCGTGTCACGCTCCCTGTTCGCATGGATGACGGTACTATCAAGGTGTTTGAAGGTTTCAGGATACAGTACAATGATGCCAGAGGTCCTACAAAGGGCGGTATAAGGTTCCATCCGGAAGAGAACATCGATACCGTGAGGGCACTGGCAGCATGGATGACATGGAAATGTGCAGTAGTAGACATACCCTTGGGTGGAGGTAAAGGCGGAGTCATCTGTAACCCCAAGGAAATGTCAGATGGTGAACTTGAGCGTCTCAGCCGCAAGTACATTTCAAGCATTGCACAGATCATCGGTCCGAGA
>JAHFZE010000111.1 GCA_020854785.1 Methanomethylovorans sp. | reverse complement strand
TAATACGATAGAAGGTAAAGATACCCTATCTCCTTTAGCTTAGCCCCGCTATACCGATGATTCGAATGAATACCTTGCTGTCAATTGTGTAGGTCTGACCCCATTTGCAGGTCCCATGATAAAAAGCTCCGGAATATTCTATCCGCAAAGGCCTCGCCATGTTTTCGCCTCCTTGATTGCTGTTTTTCCAAACAATAAACAGACTCAATTTTTTCTGGAAACAGGGTATTATGTCAAATGTGTAGGTCTGACCCCAATTGCATTTACGTCGGACGGCTTCTCAAAGCCGGAAGGGTCTTTTTTTATTCGTAGTGGTTAATTTAACTGCTCCCTGCCACACTCCGAAATGCCACACTAAAAATTTTTGACTTTATGAAATATTTCGCCAATATTTAACCCAATATCCCCTGGCTGCCACATAGGCTGCCCTTGTAATGAGGGAAGTGCCGCGCGCAGAGGGGGTATTTGTTTTGCCAAGATGTAGCCCATCATCAACGTTAATGAGTCTTTAAACCAAACCGGCATTTGTTTTTTGTCCCAACCCAGCAACTCCCAAAGAATTTAGTCTCTGCCTGCCTTTGCCCCTCCCGTCATCCCGGTATGCAGTTGAGCCGGGAACCATTGGTTCTGTGCTCGCTCTATGACTTAATTTTCATGGCATGACAAATTGACTGGCACCTCGATCATTCTTGACATACCCCATTATTCAAAGTAGTCTTCATTTACAGTGAGGCTGTTCGGAGCACCGGATGCCCTGTTGGAGGGCGGTACCGGTCAAGCCGGGCGGTCTTGGATTTTCTCGCTCCCTGCCACAATCCAAAATGCTATCCCTGGTCAGCAACTGTTTCCATTTTGGAAAGAGTTGCGGTTAAATGGTAAACTACCTTGTTTTTTTGACCTGCTCTCACACAAAAGTAGTACTGGTTATTTCCAAAATGGAAACAACCACACAAAATACGATCTACTCACCTCGATATCATTCACGAAACAGTAAAAAAACAGCAATCTTTATACTTTTGGTTTACAATAATAAAAAAGTTTACGATTGTAAAAATAATGTACAATAGAGATACAAAAGAATAATACATTTCGGATGGGGATGGATTTATGGTAACTGGTTCTTTGAAGAACAAGGTCGACAGTCTTTGGTTGATGTTTTTTTCAGGAGGTCTTACTAACCCTCTTGATGTAATAGAACAGATAACCTATTTGATGTTTATTCGGGATCTGGACAGAATAGATGCCACTCGCCAAAAAGAGAGCGTAATGCTCAAACTACATTACAAAAGCATTTTCCCCGAAGATATGCAGTATCTAAAATGGTCGAACTTCAGAAACATGCCCCCGGCAGAGATGTATGATACCGTAATGAACAAAGTTTTCCCCTTCATCAAATCACTGCATGCAGACAAAGAAAGCACTTATTCCAAATACATGAGCGATGCGATATTTAAAATACCGACACCCCAGCTTCTCGACAAAATTGTGGCTGCCGTAGATTATCTTGATCCCGAAGAAAAAGACACAAAGGGAGATCTCTACGAATATCTATTATCAAAAATAGCCACATCTGGGACTAACGGACAATTCCGGACGCCAAGGCACATCATAAGAATGATGGTAGAAATGCTTGCACCGGTGCCCGGGGATACGATATGCGATCCTGCCTGCGGGACTGCAGGATTTCTTGTCAGCGCTGGAGAGTATTTGAGGGATAAACATACTCAGGATATCTTCTATAACAAAGCAAATAGGGAGCACTACAACAACGAAATGTTCAGCGGTTATGATATGGACAGGACGATGCTGCGTATTGGCGCTATGAACATGATGACCCACGGAGTTGAAAACCCAAACATCGAATATAAAGACAGCCTTTCTGATCAGAACACAGATACAAACAAATATTCGATCATCCTGGCTAATCCGCCTTTTAAGGGCAGCCTTGATTACGACATAGTTTCTGCGAATCTCCTGAAAGTAACAAATACAAAGAAGACCGAACTGCTTTTTCTCGCATTATTTCTTCGAATGCTGAAGATAGGAGGCAGGTGCGCCTCAATAGTTCCTGACGGGGTCCTTTTCGGGTCGTCAAACGCTCACAAAGCAATACGGAAAGAGATAATAGAGAGCAATAAACTACAGGCAGTAATTTCAATGCCTTCCGGGGTATTCAAACCTTACGCCGGAGTATCGACAGCGATACTATTATTTACAAAAACAGGCTACGGCGGAACGGACAAAGTGTGGTTCTACGATATGAAGTCTGACGGTTATAGTCTGGATGACAAAAGAACTGAACTTGGCAAAAGCGATGTTCCTGATATCATTGCCCGTTTTCACAACCTTAAGGAAGAAGACAACAGAAAAAGGACAAATCAAAGCTTCTTTGTTCCTAAACAGGAAATCGTAGACAACGGATATGACCTCTCGATCAACAAATACAAAAAGGTCGAATACATCGCCGAAGAATTCCCCAAACCGTCAGAAATAATCAAAGAACTCCATGAGCTTGAAATGCAGATAACAGCAGGTCTGACAGAATTGGAGAAAATGCTTGATGAGTAATAGATTCGTAGCATTCGATGAAATTATTGCTGACCATACAAGGTATGCAAAAAAAATCCCTAAAGAACATTATTTGTTAATGGGAAAATACCCGATAATTGACCAAGGTCAAGAATATATAGCTGGATATTCAAATGACCGTCACGGTATTTTCAACGAGGTTCCTGCAATTATTTTTGGTGACCATACGAGGATATTAAAGTATATTGATTTTCCCTTTTTTTTAGGAGCTGACGGAGTTAAGTTATTAAAAAATAGAAATAAAAACGTTGAATGTAAATATTTATATTACTGCCTCCTCAATTCTCGTATTCCCAACACAGGATATAATCGACACTTTAAGTGGTTAAAAGAAATACAAATTATGATTTGTCCAATCGAAAAACAAAAAAAAATAATTGATATTCTTGACAAGGCGAAAAGTCTTATTGATCTGCGCAAAAAACAGATCGAAAAAATGGATCTGCTCATAAAGTCAAAGTTTATTGAAATGTTCGGCGACCCTGTGACTAATCCCAAGAAATGGAGAGTAGTTACTTTCGCTGAAGTGGCAACAATTGACACACACATGACAACAGATTGGGAAAAATATAATGGTTTACCACATATTGGAATAGAGAACATAGAAAAAGATACTGGCCATATTACAAAATTGAAACTAGTAAGAGACAGTGAGTTAATAAGCGGAAAATATATATTTGATAAAAGGCATATCATATACAGTAAAATCCGACCTAACTTAAATAAGGTTGCTTTGCCTGATTTCACAGGTGTTTGTTCAGCTGATGCATATCCTATTCTTCCTAAAAGCAACACTACACGCTATTACTTGGCATTTATATTACGAAGCCAACATTTTTTAGATTATATATTAAGCCATAGTGACAGAACAAATATTCCAAAAGTAAACAAGAAGCAATTGGCTGGTTTTGAATTGCCTTTGCCGCCGGTAGAAGATCAAAATAGTTTTACTTTATTTGTTGATTCAGTTGAAGAGCAAAAATATATGTTGCAACACGGGCTTCATAAAATGGAAATCAACTATAAGTCACTGATGCAGGAATATTTCGGGTGAGGTGAAGTAAATGGCAATGAAGCCCTGTAGATTTTGTGCCAAGAGTGTTGAAATTTATCAAAACCCGCTAAACACGCTTACAACATATCATTGCAGTTCTCATGGTGTATATGCATTATGTGAAGGAGTTCCAATCAATGAACCAATACAACATATCATTAATGGATATCTCTATGAAACACGGAAAAGAGTAAATAGCTGCATATTGACTACAGATAATATACAAAGAATTATAAATGACCCCATTGTCCCTAAAACAGCCATGCAGAAATTAAACAAAATATTGGAATGGATGTATATTAGAAACAATGGTTTTGATGGTGTTTTTGAAAGCAAAGATATGGTGCCGGCTATAGGATACGCAAAAAACGTTTGTGAATTAAGCAGAATGCTTGAATCATTGTCCGAGTTAGAATATGTGACTAAAATTAGCCAATCATTCGACAACACAAGCTATATGTTAACTATAAAAGGTTTGACTTATGCAGAAGCCTTAATGTTTTCAAATACAAACTCAAACAAAGTATTTGTAGCCATGGGTTTTAGTCCTGACTTATTAGATGCTCATGAAAATGCAATTAAGCCTGCTTGTGAAGAACTTGGGTTTAGCGCGTTTATTATTTCTGAAGAAGAACATAACGATGGAATTACAGACAAGATAATAGCTGCGATAAAGACAAGCCGTTTTGCAATCGTTGACTTTACTTACAACAACAACGGAGCTTATTTTGAAGCCGGATATGCACAGGGAAAGGGGCTTCCTGTCATAAGAACCTGCAAAAAGGGATGGTTTGATAGTACAGATGAGGAAGGTCACAAGAATAAATTACATTTCGATATTAGCCATTACAATATAA
This sequence comes from Methanomethylovorans sp., assembly GCA_020854785.1. Classification (GTDB taxonomy): domain Archaea; phylum Halobacteriota; class Methanosarcinia; order Methanosarcinales; family Methanosarcinaceae; genus Methanomethylovorans. The sequence goes on along the minus strand of JAHFZE010000111.1, from coordinate 7,997 downwards.
TTTTATGGGAAAATGAAGAAGACTTGAAAAAACGTTTAATAGACAGGATAGGTGCGACGATATTATAAAAGATTAGGAAAGCGAAGGAGTGTAAAGGATGAGCAAGCCTGTTTTCATAATTGGTAATGGTTTATCAATAGCACTGTCGCAGGATTTCTCAATGAAAAGTATTACCAAAAAATTTATTAAGAATATGGATCAAAAAGATAAAAAATTTCTAGAACAGATTTCACAAAGTGTGGACCGAAAAATAAATACCAATGATTTTGAAGAAAATTTTGCAACATTAGAAATAGCATTAGATAGTGTTACTAAATATTGTGATTTTCTTGAATCAGATGTTGGAAAGGAATTCCTAAATAAATATTCATTAAAAAATCCAGAACTAAATAAACATAAAGATGCAATGGAGCGCATTTACTATAGTTATTTAATCTTTATATTGAATATTATTCAGGAAAAGAAACTTTTAGAAACAATAAAAAATAAAATCCCTAAATTTGTTAATTTTTTTGTAGATAAAATTAGCAAAGCTGAAAAGGCATATGTATTTACTTTAAATTATGATTTGTTGACTGAAACCATTCTTATAGACAAGTTAGGCAAAAATAAATTTACTGATTTTTGTATTTCATTTGCTAGACCTGAAGATAAAAAGATTAATAAGTTCAACTTCGACCCAGATAAAAATAAATCAACTTTCAAAGAATCACAAAAAATTGAGCTACATCATTTACATGGATCTTTGTCTTTGTTTTATGACCATGAAAAAAATGAAATTTATAAGTTAAGAAGTAAAGATATTATGTTAGAGGAAATATATAATAAAATAAGAGATGATAATTTTAAAATTATTCCGGCAGTTATAACTGGCGGTATAAAATCAAATAAGATTAATCAATTCCCCTTTAAATATTACTACAATAAACTTAAAAAAATATGTGATACTGGTGATGCCTCAGAATTGTATGTAATTGGATATAGCTTTAGGGATGAGCATATTAATGATTTAATTGATCGGTGGACAAAAAACGTTGTTTCTTATAAAGATGGCTTGCGGATAATAGATTATCAAACTGAAGATTCAAAAAAGACAGAATTCATAAAAAATGTAAGATCAATTATAAGAAGAAGAATCAAAATCCCTGATGAATGTTTTGAATTTGGAGGAGTTGACAATATCTCTAGTTGTTCTGGCACCTCACCTAAAAAATTCAAAAAAGTAGAGTCACAATGAAACAAGAAACAGACATTGTACTTTATAAGGCTACTGATGGCACCATCTGTCTTGATGTAAGGACAGACGGGGATACTGTGTGGCTTAATAGAAATCAGATGGCAGTCCTTTTTGACAGAGATGTAAAAACAATAGGAAAACACATAAATAACGCTCTAAATGAGGAACTGCAAGGGTTTCCAGTTGTCGCAAAATTTGCGACAACTGCATCTGATGGTAAATCATACAATGTCGAACATTACAATTTAGATGCAGTACTTTCTGTTGGATATCGCGTAAAATCCGCCAGGGGTGTGGATTTCAGAAAGTGGGCAAGCAATATTTTAAAAGAGTATGTCATAAAGGGCTACGCTGCAAATAAAAATCGTCTGGAACAGCTTGGCAACGCAATACAAATCATCCGACGAACTGAAGACCGGCTGGATGCAATACAGATCTTGGATGTCGTTGAAAGTTACACATTTGCGCTTGATATGCTTGATGACTATGATCATCAGAAAATTACTAAACCTTCAGGCAGTAAGGCGATTTATGTTTTGACTTATGATGAATGCAGACGATTTATTGATAAAATGAAATTTTCGAGAGCTGCGACACTTTTTGGTAATGAAAAGGATGATTCGTTTAAATCAAGCATTGGAACGATATATCAAACTATTATGGGAGAAGATGTTTATCCCTCAGTAGAAGAAAAGGCAGCGAATCTGCTTTATCTAATCACGAAGAACCATTCTTTTTCAGATGGTAATAAACGAATCGCAGCAGCCCTTTTTCTATATTTCCTCGATAAAAACAACAAGCTGTATAGGGAAGATGGGGAAAAAACCATTAACGACCATACGCTTGTAGCAGTTACTATATTGATAGCTGAATCCAACAGCAAAGAAAAAGAAGCTATGATCAGCATGATCATGAATTTTTTGGTGAAGTGATCTTTATCGTTCATTAAAGTAAAAACAAAATAGGCAGAACAGAGGCGAATTAATGAGCAACTTCGACTTTCTGAAATCTGACACCAGGTTTGAGGCTTTTGCAGAAACCGCTATATCGGCTGAGCGTACATACCATATTGACCCTGCAGTCTGTGCACTCGCATGCCGGAGCGCAATGGAATTTGCTGTCAAGTGGATGTACAGTGTCGATGAAAGTCTTGTTAAACCCTATGAATCAAAACTTTTATCCCTGCTTACTACAGATGAATTCCGAGACATAACGGGAAAAGATCTTTTTCAGCGACTGGATTACATAAGAAAAATAGGCAACAACGCCGGACACAACCCCAAAAGTGTTTCTAATGACCAGGCTCTTCTGGCATTAAAAAACCTGCATGTTTTTATGGATTTTATCTCCTACTGCTACGGAACTAATTATGTAAAAACTGAATTTTTTGAGCCTGAAAAGGAACTTCTTATACAAAAGGTACCACCTGTTCAAACACCTGCTCCAGGAATTGATATAGATGCACTGATCTTCGAAAATCAAGCTCTTAAAGAGGAACTTACCAAACGAAGGGAAATCCGCGAGGAAAGTTATGCCGGGGATCCTTTGAATTTCACAGAAGAAAAAACACGCAAGGCATATATTGACGTAATGCTCACGGACGCAGGCTGGGTGCGTGGCAAGGGCTGGGTGGACGAGTATGACATCGGTGAGATGCCAAACAAGTCTGATTACGGTTTTGCCGACTATGTTCTTTTCGGAGATGACGGAAGGCCTCTGGCAGTTATTGAAGCGAAAAAAACTAGCGTCGATAAATCCAAGGGAAGACAACAGGCAAAACTTTACTCAGATTTTCTTGAAAAGAAATTTGGAAGGCGCCCGATCACATTCCTTACCAATGGCTACGAGACAAGCATAATTATTGACCAAAAGGAGAATGGCTATCCTGAGCGGGAAGTATCAGGAATATATTCAAAACGTGATCTTGAAAAAGAATTCTACAAACTGAAAAACAGAAAACCTCTGAAAAATATTAATACCAACGACGAAATAACAAACAGATACTATCAAAAACAGGCTATCCAGGCTGTGTGCGAGAGATTTGATGATCAGAACAGGCGAAAAGCCCTGCTTGTCATGGCGACGGGGAGCGGAAAGACAAGGACAGTTATTTCAATCGTTGATGTACTGCTGCAGCATGGCTGGGTCCAAAAAGTTCTGTTTCTTGCAGACAGGAATGCTCTGGTAAGGCAGGCAAAGAGAGAATTTTACAAGCTTATGCCGGATATCTCAACGGCTAACCTTGTTGAAGACAAGGACTGTTCTTCTGCAAGGGTTGTCTTTTCAACATATCAGACCATGATTAACTCAATAGACAACTCATTTGATAATGAGGGCAGGAAGCTATTTACTTGCGGCCATTTCGACCTGATTGTTACCGATGAAGCGCATCGGAGTATTTACAACAAATATAAAGATATATTTTCATATTTTGATTCGCTGTTGATTGGGCTTACTGCAACACCAAAAAATGAAATCGACAAAAACACCTACAGGATTTTCGATCTTGCGGATGGAGAACCAACCTTTAGCTATGATTTGAAAAGGGCTGTTGAAGACAAATTCCTGGTAGATTTTATTTCCATAGAGACAGACCTTAAGTTTATGACAAAAGGGATAACTTATGATGAACTCTCTGAAAAGGAGAAGGAAGAGTACGAAAATACCTTTATGGATGAGGATGGAAACATCCCCAAACATATAAATTTTACAGCCCTCAACCAGTGGATATTCAACAGGGACACTATTGCCCAGGTACTTAACATTCTTGTTACTCAGGGTTTAAAGGTAGATTACGGAGGAAAAATAGGCAAAACGATTATTTTTGCATCCAGTCATAAACATGCCGAAAAGATACTGAAAGTCTGGAATGAAGAATATCCCAATTACCCGCCGCACTTCTGCGAAGTGATAGACAACTACACAAATTATGCTCAATCCCTGATCGATGATTTTTCTGTGGCAAACAAAATGCCGCAGATAGCAATTTCCGTAGACATGCTTGATACAGGGATAGACGTACCGGAAATATTAAATCTTGTGTTTTTTAAAAGAGTCTTAAGCCGCTCCAAGTTCTGGCAGATGATAGGCAGAGGGACACGCTTATGTGAAGGACTTGTTGATGGAAACGACAAGCAGGGTTTTTATATTTTCGATTTTTGCAGAAATTTCGAGTTCTTCAACATAAACGGGGAAGGAAAAGAATCCTCTTACGTGGAAACGCTTCAAGGGAGGCTTTTTAACTTAAAGGCTGAGATGGCATATCACCTCAGAAAACCGGAATATCAGGAAAATATGCTGCCTGAGCTTCGAAGCCAGCTAGTAGATCAGTTGCTTGAAAACGTGTGTTCACTGAACAGAAACAACTTTGCAGTGAAACAGCGTATACGATATGTAGACATGTACGGGATCAAAAAAACTTATGACACGTTAACATTTGAAGATACAAAAATTATGGCTGAAGAGATCGCTCCTCTTCTTCAATTAGATGAAAATCATATGGAGACAGAGGCCCTTCGTTTTGACGAGTTGATGTTTAAATTGGAACTGTTTACCCTTTCGGGCAAAAACAGAAAGAAGGGGGAAAATGACGTGGTCAGGAAAGCGAAAGCGCTACTGAACTATGGAACTATCCCCGAAGTAAAAGAACAGTTTGAGCTTCTGAACGCTATTGTTCAAACTGATTATATCTATAGGGCGGACATTGATATTTTCGAGAAAATACGTAAGGCCCTTCGAGACTTGATGAAGTATATAAAACACGACCCTGCTTCTCAGTACGATACAGATTTTAAAGATGAAGAAATTGGTACCAGAGTCAACTCTCCCAAGTACAGCGAAGAGAGCTTCCTAAACTATAAGGACAAAGTAAATTACTACGTCAGACAACATCAAGAAGAGTCAATGGCAATATCCAAGCTCAGACGTAATATTCGGCTAGAGGCCGAAGATATTATTGAGCTTGAAAAAATACTTTGGTCAGAGTGCGGAACAAAGGAAGATTACGAAAAAGAATTTCCCGGACAGGGATTTGGTGAACTGGTGAGATCTATAGTAGGTTTAGACATGTCCGCTGCCAACGAAGCTTTCAATAAATACCTCAACGAAGCCAAACTTGATTCTAAACAGATATATTTCGTCAAGCAGATCATTGACTACATAGTTTACAACGGAATGATAAAAGATTTTGCCGTGCTCCAGAAAGACCCGTTCGCAAGTGTAGGAAGCGTAGCGGATGTCTTCGCTTCAGATATAAAGCTCTGGGGCGATATCATGAAAACCATAGAGACAATAAACGACAATGCTTATTTCAGCAATGAAACACGAGCGTATGCAGATAGATCTTTTTGATTGCGTTCAATAAAGAATAATGCCCATGAAATCACAGAGGTTATATATCAAGGCAGGTGCTGTGAAAATGGAAGAAGATCGTAATATCACTGATGATTTATCCGACATTCCGACAACAGAACTAATAAAATCTTTGCCAAACTATTTTATTTTTAACGGCAATCCCTACCGAACAGCTTACTTGAATTGGAGATTTGATTTTATAAAAGATACTGAAAATCAATTCTTTGATATGGCTGAAGGTTATTTTGAAGCAGCTATAGCTTTGTTGGACAACTGTATTGCAGACAATAACTCTCACAAGGCCGATGTTTGGATTTTTCCCATTATGTTTAGTACGGTACACGGAATTGAAGTTTATCTTAAAGGAATTAATTTAACGTATTCAATCTTAGAAAGGTTAGAACTAGACGAATATCAAGAAAGTAAAATTGAAGGCAACCATGATATTAAACAATTATGCCAAAATGCAATCAAACATATGAGAGATACTAAAAACAAAGAATTACTTGACGAAATGTTATTCGTGCAGCAGTTCATAGCTTTCCTATACGAGAATACACATAATATGGACTTCACAAGATATCCAGTTTCACCTAATGGCAAAAAACAATTTTACGTTGAGAAATCTGAAAATGTTACTATAGATTTGGATGTTTTCCGGCAATGGATATTAAGAGTATTTTCGATATTAGATTCATGTTCTAAATATTTAAATATCGAGGTTGGGATGATGAAGCAGTGGAGATCTGAAATCCCTAATGAATATGGACAATTTTAATAAAAATACAAAATAATTATCTTTTTTATAGGATTTCAAAGATTATAGGAATTTACAACAATTAATTAACTGAACTTTCCCACCCACCGACAGGTAGCTGAACCTTGAAAAATCTATATAGGTTACGCACATAATACCAATTGTCGTCTTATGTAGTTCGGTAATGCATTCATGAAGGTCTCGGTTATTAGGTTTTGTATTTTGTCTTTTCTGCCATTGAGACTGTTTCCAAGGATCTGCAGCACCGTACTGAGTATCAGCATCAGTGAGTGCGAGAGCTTTATATCTTCAATCTCTTTGCAGTACAGGAAGAATAATTCACCTATAGTCCTGTCATCACAGTTGTTTCGCGCTTCTATCGAAAGCATCGCATACCTCAAGAATACAAGGGTTGTAGTCGCTACAAGCATGTCGTAGCTTCTGCCCTGAAACTCTCTTGCCAGAGCAAGGTGGGATTTGCAGACTTTGAAGAAGGTCTCTATGTCCCAGCGTTTACCGTATATACGGACGATCTCCTCTTCGCTTATGGTCGTATCGGTGCTCATTATTGCAAGCCACTTATTGGTATTCCTCTCACGAACAAATACGATCCTTGCTTTGATGCATTTGTCCAAGGGATCTGTTTTATGCTTCCGTATCATTACACAGACAGAACCTATGATCTGAGAAGAATGATTCGCATTTTTGGACATATCCTTATATATTGACCTGATGTTCTGCCATCTGCCATTGCAGAAATAGTGGATCTTGTCAGATATACGGAGCATCCCTATCACATCTCTGTTTTCTTCCTTTACGCTCACTACTGTTTTCGGCATGGTGAACCAGCTGTCGAACAGGACGAACCTTGCGGGAATGTCTTTGGCCTCTCTGAGCATTTCTATAAGGGTATCGGTAGAGGACATCCTGGAGCGGATGCGTCTTTTGTAGCCGTTTGTGCGTTTGTCAGTCAGGCTTGCAGGACAAAGCACGTTCTCATCCTTTGCCGAACTCAGAAGACTGAAAGATACAGGGAGAAAAGTATTCCCGTCGGACCATCCGAGTGTAAGCATGCGAAAACCCCGGCAGAACTTATGGCTTGTGTGGTCAAAAACACGCGCCAGCAACTCTACCTTCTTGCTGTTATTGCGGCTGAAAAGAGAATCATCAATTATCAGCACAGACTCCCTGCTGCTTCCTGTGAGGCGGTCAATTTGATAGATGAGCCTGCTCATGACCAAATACAGAAGTTTCTCCCAGTTAAAATATCCGCAGTTGAGAAAACGGTAAGCGGTATTCTTTCTGAATGATAATTCAGGATCCTTTGCTGAGAGAGTTCTGTAAAGGTTTTTGCCGGTAAAGACAAGCGCGAAAAGCTCTTTAAGTATATGAGTACAGCTGAACCCCGCTTCCTTATAAAAGTTGGAACGGCTCAGCAGACCGGAGATATTAAGCTTCTGAAAGAAAGAGTCTATGGATGATTGAAACAGGTGTCCTCTATCGTTAATATCTGCTATAATGTTTGCCATGGGAAAGCCTCCTTGTTTGTTGGTATTACTTGATTTGTGGTGATTTCAATTATACCACTCAAGGGGCTTTCCTTCTGCTTTTCAGTGCGTAATCCTATATGTATTTTTCAAGGTTCAGACT
>JAHFZE010000100.1 GCA_020854785.1 Methanomethylovorans sp. | reverse complement strand
CTTTTTTTGTCGATGTATGTCCTGATCCTGAAATTTTCTGTGCCAGTACCGGAACCTTGTACACGGACAGTCCAGTTACCTGTGAGAACGGAATCTGCATCGTGATCAGGGTAAGTATATGACAATGGAGATATCCATATGTATTCAGAAGATGTGGCGGGAGAATTGGGATAATAGCCTATGGTATTGTAACCCATGCCATGTATAGTACCATCTGGAGCAATAAGCTCAAGATCTAGATCTTTAATATTATTGGTCCAATCAAGCTGGACCTTCAGATCATTGATGGTCCTGTTTACTGAAAATGTATCGGTGAATACACTGCTACCAGTTACACTACCTTGTGCTGTATAGTCATAAGGAGTGAAACCCTCAGTGCCGTATTCAATATCAGTGATGTCATAATCACATATATCCTGAGCTATTGAATCATATACCTTTTTCAGATCAGAGCTTGTTGGTGCATTGTAATATCTGCCACCTGTTTCAAATGCTATCTTTTGCAATAACGGCTCATCAAGGTTTGTTCCAAGGCCTATCGTATAAACTGTTATACCGTTCACTTTTGATAATGAAATAGCATTAGTACACTCCTGGTCGGAACCAGCATTACACACACCATCTGTGAGAAGCACTATGACCTTTCTTGTATCGGCTCTGCCGTTTACGAGGAGATCGTTAGCTGCAGCCATCGCATCGCCTATGGCTGTCATTCCACTGGGGTTCAATGCAGTTATTGCAGTTTTGAGACTGGTCTTATTGTCATAGGAATTCATCAAAGTCAAGGGTCTGTCGGTCGAAGCAGAACTTGAAAATGAGACAAGTCCAACGTTTGAGTTGGACACCAGATTATCCAGGAAATCTTTTGCAGCATCCTTTACATTTGTCATTGGCTGGGGTGGATTCCTTCCATCATCTGTCATACTGCCTGAACGATCGAGAACAAGCACCACATCCATTGGTGTACCTGCATAATAGTCCGGGTCCATACTACCCGAACGGTCCAACACAAGTACGGCATTTGCAGCCGGTCTTGTGATCTGAAGATCACCTTCGATGGATACAACAGTAGTAACATTGACAATATCACCGGATTTCAGAGATTCAGGTTCCACATTGATGGATGTACTTAGAAAAGGTACGTCTTTGACTGTGATTGGAATGAACGAGGTCACATTACCTGATGTGGCAACAATAGTAGTATTTCCTGGAACATTACTACAGAAGAACTGCAAAGTCACTTTACCAATATCATTGGTAGTTGCGTTTATGGTCGTGGCATTGACACCACTCATCGAAAGATTACCCAGTGTAGCGTTAGTACTGCTGACAGTGATGTTTATTCCGGGCAAGGTATGTCCCCATTGATCTATTGCAACCACTTTGATCTGGCTTTCATGATTGCCGTTCAAACCCCTTGCAAGTAAAGTTTCATGTGAGGCGTAGATATCAAGGGTTAAGTTAGAACCTGCTATAAACTCCAATAATGTGGAATTAGTAATATTTGTATAGCCACTGGCATCTCTATAGACAGCATTGATACTGACGTTTTCTACGTAAGGAGTGGGGCCTACCTGAGTGCTGGCTTTTCCCTGTTCATTTAGGGGAACTATTTTAGAAATACCGCCACTATAGAAAACAACCTGTTCTTTGATAGGGAACCCTTTGGGAATAATTGGATTGAGGAACTGATCAGCAGCCTGAGCTGTAAGCCTGTATATATCTTCATTGTTAGCATAAGCAGATGTAGGGGAAGTGGTAAGGAACAGATTGTCGACCTCATCTGCAAGCCCTGTTATTGTGACATAACCACCTACATAAGAATTAGTGACTGCAATATTAATGATGTTCGCACCTGCTCTTTTATCAGTTCTGAACACCGTGTAAGCTAATCCATCAATACCTGTAATATAGTTGAGATTACTGAGATGAAGAGAATTATATTCATTTGGACTGTTATATGGAGTCCCTACTGGAGGTGTTGCATTAAATAGGACAACTGAATTTCTTACTGGGTTATCAAAAATGTCATAAACACGTGCAGTAATGCTTGAAGTAGTGTTGACAGTATATTCATTATTATACCATAAACCTATCCTATATGGAGTAGCTGGTTCAACTTCAATATCCTTAGAGTTGCCGACTCCCTCGAATGATGAAGAAATATTGATATTCCCTGCAATAGTGGAGTTGATCTCTAAAGTTATATTTTTATCAGCTGTTACTAAATTTGTGAGAACTGTATCTGTACTGTTAACTTCTATGCGAGTCAATGTATTGGGTGCTCTTGTAATCCCAACTTCATGAACAATATTTCCAAAAAGGTCTTCGAACTTGATGTTCAAGGTAAGGGCTGTAGTATCATTTACATTTCCAAACTGATCCAGCATGTCAATTGTAACAGTGGTGATATTGCCTGCAGTAACCGGATTAGCTGATTCAGTAATAATTATACTTTGAGGACTCAGAGGATGAAAAGTTATATCCGTAACAGTGGAAACGTTTCCTACGCTTGCGTTCACTGTTGCAATGCCTGACTCTGTTGTTGTAAGAAATACCTGACCATACCCAGATTCATTGGTCAATGTTGAAGCTGAGCTCAGATTGCCAAGATCTGTTATGAAATTCACAAGCATATTGTTCAAAGGTGTGGAGTTGTCTGTTACCCTAACTATTATACTTACGTTATCTCCTGCATTGTTCTGTATACGCAATGGAGACAAGTCTATAGTCAAAGCCATTGCAGACATACTTAATGAAAGAAGCATCAGGAATATGATCATGAATCTCGTTTGAGTTCTCATTGCAAAACCTCAGGCATGTTAAAATTTGGCAACATTGGATATTTTCAATTAACAATACACTTAATTTTCATCATGAACATGTATATAAAGAAAATGAACATCAATTTCTTATTTGTATAGTTATTAAATTAAAGTGAACTCTCCAGTCAACAAGATGATAGAGCAAGTTGTAATCAAAACCTGTTGCAAAAAAGGAATTATAGAATAATAAAATGCTTTGGGGTCATATTATGACCCACATAGACCATGAGATCAAAATCGTCTTTACAGACAGTTGAATATCACGATCACCCATAAATTCTCAAGTAAGTGAGGCAGATAGATCGTTCCTTGTCACATGGAGATAAGTAATAGCGCCAGGCATACCTTCATAATACAACGTCAGGCTCGACTCATCATAGTCCACAGGATCAGACTTTCCCGGGCTGTTAAGGCTGAACTTCACCGATCCATCCATTGTGATGAGCTTCATGTAATGCTGGGTGATGTTGTATAACGAAGTCTGATCCCCACTATGGAAATCGACGTTTGGGGGCAGGCTGATGGCACTTGTATCATTCCATGAGAAGTCTTTAGATCTGTCATAATTCATGACAAAGTTCTTATCCAGCAGGTCCACATTGGCTTGCTGATCCTGCTTAGTACCTGTTACAGGGAAAATAGTGACCCCGTCCCATTCTTCGATATATGAAGCTGCTGCGGTGTCCTGATATGTCACAGTAAGCTGAAGCTGGTTTGCGCCACCCTTCTTTGCCAGGGAATAGATGAGGGTCTTTGTACCTGATGTCGCAGATATCTGGTAATTAGTAGGATTCAGGCCCTGAGAAGATCTTGCACCGAAATCAAAGGAGAAGTTGTGCATAGGTGCAGAACGGGAAACATTAAGTGCCCCTACCTTAAAGTTGTGGGTAAGCACCGATCTGCCCATAGGCGGCATAACCTCAAGTTCCACCACTGCCGTGCTGTTAGCTTCGTCCACGGTGGCGCTTGTATATGCAAGGGTGTTGGCATAGTCAGCCCACGCATTATAGAAGTCGCTCTTAATATAGATCAGAACCTTGTCGGACTTGACGGGATTGATCATCCTGTTATCTGTAGCGGGATCCGGATATAACACGGTAGGCATGTTATTGGAACTCACCGTTATTCCTACGTCAGTGTCGCCACTGATACTGGTATTCCCATTGATGGACATGATAGGCAATGTAAGGGTTTCACCGTTGTAGTTAAACTCAGGAGGAGAGATCATAACAGCTTTCCCGGTAGGATATTTTGACCATACGCCACCGCCTTCATATCCTACTATACGGTTATCTTTGCTGTAAATAATACATCCCATGGGAGCATTGAACATAGTGAAGTTGGTCTGCGTTTCGAAACCCTCCCAAGCACCCCACCTATAGCGTTGCTGGCT
>JAHFZE010000059.1 GCA_020854785.1 Methanomethylovorans sp. | reverse complement strand
TGTATCTCCGCTCATGACCATTGCCATGTATTCCCCGCTCCTTTTCATCTCTGATAGTGCTGTTGCCACTGAGTCACGCAGAGCAAAGACCTTCATGGGCTTTGCTATGTCTCTCAGAAAAGGATGTTCATCCTCACATTTTAACAGGTTCACCATTTCTACTTTGCCTACCAGCATACCATTCTCAAAGACGATACCGATCTCAGTGTCCCTGTCTTTCATGATCTCCACAGCATCGCAGGCATCCACTCCTCCATCCAGGATATACTTTGCATCCAGAGGGGTCATCAGGTCCTTCACGTTCAATGTGTCCATGTGTTTGAACTTCCGTTCCGTGTCCACTAGATCTGCAACCAGGTCGTTCACAGGTTCAAAGATCAGATCCTCCGGAGCTCCCACTTGTACAAGGCGGGCATTGTCCATGATGGCTATCCTGTCCCCAAGTCTGAAAGCCTCTTCGATGTCGTGGGTGATGAAAACTATGGTCCTGCCGATCTCCTTCTTTATTTCCAGGAACTCTTCCTGCAACTGCTTTCGCAAGATGGGGTCCAGGGCTCCAAAGGGTTCATCCATCAGAAGAAGTGGCGGGTCCATGACAAGAGCCCGGGCAAGACCCACACGTTGCTGCTGTCCTCCGCTGAGTTGTCGTGGATATCTCTTAATGAACCTGTCCGGTGACAGGGAAACGAAGTCCAGCAGATGGCGCACTCTTTCAGTTGTCCTTTTCTCGTCCCAGCCATCAAGTTTGGGAACCAGGCCCACGTTCTCCCCAATGGTCATGTGAGGGAACAGGCCGATGTTCTGTATCACATAGCCCATGTTCCTTCTAAGCCTTACAGGGTCAAACTGCATGACATTTTGCCCATTTATCCGGATGCTCCCGGTGTCTGGTTCTATCATCCTGTTGATCATTCGAAGCGTTGTTGTCTTTCCGCAACCACTTGGTCCGATGAGGATCAGCAGTTCTCCTCCCTCTATGGTAAGGTCAAGGGATTCCACAGCAAAACGCGAATCGTATTTCTTGCTTACGTGCTGCAGCTCGATAGACTCTATCCTTTCAAACAATCTCTGGGTTGGCATCTTTTGTTTCCGGGAACTGTTTTTAAAAAGATCTTGGGCTTATCCTGAGATAAACCCTTCCTGGATAAGGAACTCCCTCGCGATATCCCGTGGCTCCATCTTTTCCACATCGAACTTGTAGTTAAGGCTCCTCATGGTATCTGTGTCTATCCTGCCATCCAGTTTCCTTAAAGCATCTACAGCATCAGGATTACTATTCGCGAACTTTTCTGTCATGATGTATATAGCATCATAGGGAGGCAATGCATTCATGTCATCCTCAAGCACTCTGAGGTTGAAGACCTCGTTCCTGGTATCCGTAGTATATGCGGATATGGCATCCACGTCATTTATCCTGATAGCTTCATACATTACTGTAGCAACTGCCTGTTTGTAATCCTTGAACTCGATGCCGTATACAGCCTTTATGCGGGGCAGTCCATCCTCGCGGGTGGCGAACTCAGGATCTGTGCCTATGGTCATCTGAGGGGCATAGTCCTTCAGATCGCTGATCTTCGTGATGCTATTTGCCTCTGCCCAATCCTCTTTAACTGCGATGGCATACGCATCCTCGAATCCCGGAGTGCTGACGATCACTATCTTGTCTGTATCCTTCAATCCCTTTTCGGTTTCACTGTATACTACTTCAGGGTCCCAGACTTCAAGTGCCGGTAGCTTGAGGATCTGGCTGTAGGCGGTTCCTGTGTATTCCACATAGGTGTTTATTTCGTCCTTCTTCAATGCCTCATAGTTGACGAACGTTCCTCCCAGCCCTTCGACCACATTGGTCTTATATCCTGCATCTTCCAGCATGATCGCTGCCATGTGAGCAAGTATATAGGATTCCTGGAAGAGCTTGGATCCTATCACCACAGTAGGCTTTTCATCAGTTGTCTTTTCAGAGCAGCCGCTTGCCATCAAGGCAATGACTATCACTAATACCATCAGGACAGTTCTTTTCATTCCTGTACCACATCCGCTTTCGCTTTTTTAAATAACACATTAAGCAAATTTCCACAATAGATAGGGATGGAACTTATTCTCTGAGGTGCTGGACCTTTTTGAAGTATCTGTCGATCTCTTCCCAGTTGAGGATGTTCCAGAAAGCATCTATGAATTTGCCTCTCTCGTTCTTGTAGTCCAGATAGTAGGCATGCTCCCATACGTCAATGGCCAGGAGGATGGGATAATCCGGGAAAACATTGACATTATGCTTCTCTATCTGCATGATCCCCAGCCTTTTGGTGTCATTGCAGAAGGTGAGTGCAGCCCAGCCTGAACCTTCCACGCTTGCTGCCGTCTGAGTGAACTCCTTTTTGAAACGCTCGAAGTTCCCGAAGTCTTCCTTTATGACCTCGGCCAGTTCACCTACGGGCTCTTTTGTCGCATTGCCTGCGGGGGTCATCTCCCACCAGAAATAATCATGCAGCACGTGACCTCCCAGATTAAAGGCCACAGCTTTGGCAGTTGCTTTATAGTCAAAGTCCGTACCTTCCTTGCGGGCCTTTTCCATCATCTGCAGCAATGAGTTCACATTAGTGACGTAGGCCTGATGATGCTTGTCATGGTGTATACGCAATTGCTCTTCTGAAATATACGGTTCCAGGTCCGCATAACCATATTTCAGAGCCGGTAACTTATACAGTTCTTTAGCCATAGTAAATTCCCCATATCGATCGGCCAGAAGGGTCTGTTCTATAATATTGGAGGAGTATCTGAAAGGATAACTCCGATTACAGATCCTGTTAACCAATTCCCTGCTTTCATACTCACAAAATATCTCAGACCACAATGTTGCACATATTCCCACAAAATTTCAGATACAACAAGTAGTCCTATATATTGCATTCAAAAAGCTTCTATATAAACTTATGGAATAAGGTTCCGGAGAAAAACATAATTATCAATATCAATAGGCGGAAAAATACAATGGTGAAGCAGATGCTGCATGGCATTTACAAAACCTGTATGATCAAATCCTTTAAAAGTATTTGGAGATCGACCCTGAATGGGGAATTCCGGAATAGACAAGCCCTCTGGCCACTATGCCTCTGCAACTTCCTGTATCCTCTTCTCCTGCTCTTTCATCTCCTTGATCTCTCTAAGACGGCGGATAATGACCTCCAGCAGGAACAATATCAGAGCTGCCAGAATGAAGTAGATCTTCT
>JAHFZE010000135.1 GCA_020854785.1 Methanomethylovorans sp. | reverse complement strand
TAACCGTGGGTGCAGCATCGAGGAAACTCAACATGAAACCGGAGGAGTTCAAACAGATGCTTGTATTAATGGAAAGTAAGGGAGACATTAAAAGAACCCATGACATTAATACGGAGTGCGGTATAAGCTCTTCATGTTGTAATGGATGCGGCATGTGTCCTTATGGTAAGAATCAAGTCCTTACAGGAATGTCATACGGGGTGACAGAAAGCGGAAAGGAAATAATTATGGTTTTTGAGGGTTCGGGGTATGTCCGAAAAAGGAATATTCCTGATCATAACTGATTTTTTATCCATGTTTATATTTTACCCCCATCAGAAACCATCTTTTTCTGTTCTATCTTTTCTCTGAGTTCATAGTCCTTTCCTAAAAATATGGACTAAGCAGTATTAACAATAATCAGGTTCATAAGACTTCAAACTGATTTGAAGTTTAAGCAACGGATAAATAACAAAAGGACCTACTTTTCCTGTTAAGAGATAGGAGGTATATATACGAAAACAATACAAAAGTCATCATTGTTTCTTATTCTTGCTCTCTTTGCTTCAATAGCTTTTATAATTGGATGTGTAGAACAAGGAACTGAATTTCATGACAATGGTTCACAAGATAATAGCGCATCCATTGATCTTGCCAATATCACCAATATCACTTGGCAGTGGGCCGGGATGATTGGAGTATCTTCTGACAATATGTCCATTGTTCCAAATAAGGATAACTATACATTGGAACTCCATCCGGATGGTACCTATTCGATAAGAACTGACTGCAATAGCGGGAGTGGGAATTACGCAACAGATGGTAACAATTTGACCATAGAGCCAGGAATGATCACACTTGCATACTGTGGTGACCAATCATTGGAATCTCAATATCTGTCATTTCTTTGGAAGATAACATCAATAACGATTGAAGATGGGCAGCTTTTGTTGTCTATGGGGAACAATAGTGAAAAAATGCTGTTCATCAATGTAGAAAGCGTTAAAAAATAATTTGATTTTTTATTTTATTTTCTGCAGGTGTCTCAAAAAAAAAGTTCGATGTAACATTAATATAAAGCGCCGAGGTTGGGATTCGAACCCAAGCACCCCGTCAGGGGAAACCGGTCTCGAGCCGATCGCATATAGACTCCTGGGCATTTGTTCCGTTGGATTGGTCCGCTCTGCCACCTCGGCACACTGCTGCGAACTTGAAGGCATTAATCTTTTATATAGATATCGTGGGGCTCAGAATTCGAACAGTGACTTCTGTTTATTATCCATGGGTTTTTTTTGAGTTTTTGATGGGGCAGGACTATCTTTTCTGTCAGCAGGCAATTCCAGCCAGCCATACTGACCTCCTCCACCGGGATGCATAATGATCTCCTCGTTCCTGAAGGCCATGATGGCATTTACTATTTTCCTATCCACAAAATCCATATTTTCAGCCGGAACATCCAATAGCACTTTTACCTCGCTGCCAAACTTTTCCACCAGGGAGTTCCAAGCTGATTGCACTCCTTTGGTGTTTATGCTGGCATGTCCCAATGCCATCATTATCACTTCAGAAAGAGGCGCTAGATGCACATAAGGAGGCCTGTGTTCAGGATGTTGAGGTTCATCCAGGTCTGCAAGCTCGTTCACTCTGTCCCTCACTCCCTTTTTGATCTGGCCTCTACACTTGCTGCATTTCCATTTCAGTTGCACTGCTTCTTTCAAGGTGTAGTGGGTAAAACATTTAATACATGCAGATTCGTTGTATTTTCCTTCCTGAGGATAGAACCCTACATTAAGTGTCGGTCCATAGCCTTCTTTTCTCATGATCGCTTTTTCAAGCCCTCCAAACGTTATTTCTGGTACATCTAATTGTGTGAACTCGCGAGCGAGCTTGTTGACAGTTGGTGAATGGGCATCGGAATTTGTAAGAAATGTTAGCCGATGCAGTTCCGTGATACGGTCTGCGTAGTCACTGTCAGCACTCAGCCCAAGTTCAACAAAAGATATGTATCCTGTCATATCTCCATAACAGCTTTGCAAAGAATCATGTGCAGCATACATGGATGTCCAGGGAGTGAATGCATGGCAAGGCCCTATTAATGCACCTATGTCCTTTGCAACCTCGGCAATTTCACAACCATCCATACGAACCGTAGGTCTGCCATCAGTCTTTATGTCTCCATGTTTTTCCATTTCGATAGCTAGTTCTTCTGCTTTGGATATGGAGGGCAGGATAAGAAGATGGTGTACCCTGAACTTATCCTCTATCTCGGTGGTGAGTATAAAATCAGTGTTTTGGATCCTTATAGTTTCATCATCAATGGCTGCTCTTTTTATTTCCTCAAGCCATTTGGGATGGATGCAATCCCCGGTGGCTACAAGATCAATTCCTTTCCTTGAGGCCTCTATAGCTATTGTAGGCAGTTCCATCCGATCGGAACATGCCATTGAATATTTAGAGTGCAGATGGAGGTCTGCATTGATCTTCATGGGTTTACCCTATGTATCTTAGGTCCTCTTCTCCGGTTCCTATCTCTGGCATCATCTGAGGTTGCTGTTGCTGCTGTTCATATTCTTTTAGCCTGGCAACTATCTTTTCCATTTCCTTTGCGCGTTCTTCAAGGGGACCTGCATCTATTTCCAGATCAAATAGCTTGCAGAGTATTTTCAACAACGATTGAGCACTTTTCGGGTCAACGATGTAACCTGAGGTCATGCCCATTAAACATGCAGCATCAATGCCTCTAAGTTTACACAGGCCAAGCATAAGGCCTGAAGCACCCACTATGCCTCCACCCGGTTCGTTTGGTTTGAATTGTACTCCAATTTCTTCCAGTCTGCTTTTCAGCTCAGGTCTACTCACTGCGCCCAGTACTTCGTCTATGTGAGTTAATTGTCCTGTTGGGAATCCTCCCAGAGTGTACACCATTTTCACGCCCATCTCTTCAGCGAGATCAAGATACAGTCCACAGAGTTCGTAATGTCCATTGGTAGTATTGCTTTGGTGGTCGCCGACAAGTATCAGGAGATCATGCTCTTCTGCATTGCAAACGTATATCTCGTTGCTGACCATTCTGATCTCACTGTTCTCATCAACGAGAACCTGAGGAGGAAAATGAGGAGAATATATTTCTATTAGTTTTGTGGATGTAAGTTCTTCCACAAGGTGTTCAGCAACAAGTTTTCCCACATGGCCCACACCAGGAAGCCCCACGATCAATATGGGATCTTTTATATCAACATTCTTTTCTAGATGAATTATCCTGTTCTCGCGCATTGGTATCCCCACTCCTTGCAATCCTGCGATATTTTCCATAGGGGTCAAGCGGTGAAAAACGTGGGGGCAAAGGGTTACCCGCTTTTCCTCCGCAGTGAGTACATATCTCTTTTAAAGTATACTTTCCGCATTGGACACACTTCTTTATCCTGGAACCCACCAGTATATCACGCCTTTACACTTTCGTTATGACGATGGTACACTCCCTGGCCACCCAGTTTGTGTATTGTAGTGATAACAGCATTAGAAGCATTCTTTAGTACAGATTCGGCAGTCTTATAATCAGGTGCAATTACCTTGATCCTGTATCTCGGAGCACCAGTGTATGTGATCTCGACCTTTACTCCCTCTTTCTGGATCTCATTGGCTGACTTAAGTGATTTCTTTATCACTTCGATCCCATCAGGCAGATAACAGTTCAGATCTACAAAACCAGCAATATCAACAAATGGGAGCTTAATATTCTCCTGGGATATCCTAAGGATACTTTTAACTACGTGCTTTTTGAGTTTCATTTCTGCAAAAGGGGCTTCGCCGTTGATGGCAGCTTCTTCAAAGGCAGAATGCAGACTTCCAAAGCTTTCATGAAGTTTCATTTTAAGCTTATCAAGCTCTTCATCTTTTATTTTAGTTTCCTCTGCAACGAACTGCAACCATTTTGAAGCCTTTTGCTCATTTTTCCAATCCTGGATCTTGGCACGTTTCTGGTGCTCATTGACATCTTTGAGGGACAGATCAATGTGTCTGCGGCCAGTATCCACTTTCAGTACCTTACATACAATTTTCTGACCTTCACGCACGTAATCACGCACATATTTTACCCAACCTGCCTTGATCTCGGAAATATGGATGAATCCTTCTTTCCCACCATATTCTTCAAGTGTGGTATATGCACCGAAATCCACAACATCCTTTACGGTACATACTACAAAATCGCCAACATCTGGCCACTCATTGATATCCATCTGATCACTTTAGGTACACTTATTCCAGGACTTCCAGGATGTGCGTTGTTATAGTTGATTTGCCACCGGTAGGCTCTGCAAGGGTCCTGCCGCAGACCAGGCATGTTACCTTGGTGCTTGCACTTCCAAAGATAACCTGTTCGTTCTCGCAGTCATTACATTTGACACGTAGGAATCTGCTTTTTGGTTTTGCCATTGATCATCACTCCGCAAATTCGAATTTCTTTGCTCTGAAGCACGGTCTCTGATGTGATTTATTGCATTCTGAGCAGCGGTACCTGAGGTATATTCT
>JAHFZE010000252.1 GCA_020854785.1 Methanomethylovorans sp. | reverse complement strand
TTTGGTGTGCAGTTCCTTGCGAAAGGCGCACTTCAGGGTGATGTTGGATTATATGTCACCTTACTTGAATGCCCCCAGAACATCATAAGCGACATGTCCAACTACTCCCTAAACGTCATACCACTTATAAAAGTGAAGAAACTCTTGTTTGCAGATATGGGACCACGTATGGAATATGGGTACATGGACGAGCTGAAGGATATAATCCATCCTCATGAAGGGGTGGAAGGTTTTTCCAATGAGCATGATGCTCCGTCACCAGCTACTGTCTTTAAAGAACTGGCGGCATACGTTGCTGAATACAATGTCAAAAGGCTGGTGATCGATTCCATGACAGCCATACGTTTTGCAACACAAGATCCGGCTCTGCAGGAAAAAGAGATGAACCGCTTTATAAGGAATCTCAAAAAACTGGGTTGTACCACTATACTCATTGGAGAGCTTACTGATCCAAATGCATATACTACCGAACAGTTCGCCTCTCATGGCGTGATCTTCCTGCATAATTTCCTATACGAGAAGCAGATGACACGTGCAATTCAGATCATCAAGATGCGCGGCACCAAACATGACTGTAATATGCATAAGGTCCAATTCACTGAACGAGGGCTGCAGGTAGAAGGTCTGGTCCAATAAGGAAGTGATCTTAGGATGAGGCTCTTTAAGAAAGTGGAACCAAAAAGGAAACTCAGTGACTCTGAAAGAGCCGAGCTTGAGAAAAGAGCTTATGACCTGGGATTTGAGGTAGGTTATCATAAACACTCAGAGCTCGGCTGGGTAAGCGAGCGCTATACTGCATTAGAATCTGTGGCAAAAGAAGCAGGTCTCCTGGAGCTTGTCAGTGAAAACTATAAAAGAGGGAAGGAAACTGGGACCAAGAGCCGAGAGAGAGACATGAAACTTGGCCTCAGCAAGAAAGAAGGGAATAAGGGAAAACATGCTTCTGAAGCTCTATATGGTCTTTACTCCCAAGAAAGGGACCGCATTCATTTAAGGTCCGGTTTCACATCTTTTCAGAACAACAATGAGCATCCCTACGGGATGCTCCAGCATGCCGGGATAACTGAAATGCCTTCAGTTACAGAGATCCCCAGGGCAGTGGAAAGACCTCAAATGATCAATGGTTTCAAACTGCTAGTTCCAAAGGAATGAAGCCTTGTGATGTGACCTCCCTTCGAGAACTTATACCATTATAAAAATGAGCGGTCTATGTAAAAAAATAGCAACCATAGGTATGAAAACAATTCAATTTTATCTCGTATGAGATAATGCAAGCATAATGAACGATACTACCCTTTCGACCTAATGAACAGGAATATCCATGATCTTAAAGAACACAGGTTCTGATCCAGTTCACAGTACCTCTGAAGATAGCGAGATAGATGTTTCTCTTGTTCCTTTTTCCATGAACTTGCATGATTCTGGTCTTACGATATTACATGTATATATGGATGCTGTTCCTTCCATCTTACTTGTTCTTGCCACTGACCAGACCATCTCTTTTGTGAATGAGCATCTTTGTAAGAGCCTTAACTACACAAAAAAAGAGCTCATAGGTCGTATATGGTATGAAAGACTTATAGCCCCTGACAAAAGATATGAGGTCAGGGAAATATATGCCAAACCATCTGACGATGTTCAAGCTGATCGTGATATTGAATTACCAATAATGGATAAACATGGACAGGAACATCCAGCGACCCTTAGGGCCGGATACATTCAGGATAAAAGCGGAAATGTTACCAGGATCATAATACAAGTAGAAATGATCAATGCTGCACCCGATGAATATCCCATATGCTCTGCTACTGATAGGTATCGTGCGCTTGTGGAGAATTCGGTGGACACGATCGTGGCAACGGATACAACAGGTGTGATCACTTATATAAGTCCTTCTATTGCTGCATATGGCTTTATTCCTGAAGAGCTGCTCCTTAAGGAGCTGTCAGATCTATTTTTTTATGAGGACCAGAATAAGATAGTTCGCTCTCTGTCGATCAGCCTCAATAGATCCGGACAGACCCGGGCACAAGGCCGCCTTAAAGATCCGAATGGGAAAATATACTGGGTAGAATTGTATGCACAAGCGTTATTAGATAACGATGATAATGTTATAGGGATAACTGGTATCATCAGGGACATTGGTGACAGGAAGGCTGATCTTAATGCCCTGGAGATGGCCAGTGACATGTTCATCTGTCAGGCACGCTCAGCTTCAGAAGCGATCATCTTTTCAGATTCCGAAGGCACCATCATATTCTGGAACAGAGGTGCTGAGAACTTATTCTTCTATACGGTTGAAGAAGCATTAGGTAAGCATATTTCCATGATCATGCCTCAAAGATACCGGCATATACATCAGGGATGGGGCATTGTTGTTTCTACGGGCCGTTCCTGGGTAATGGGGAACACCATCGAACTTTACGGTCTGAAAAGAGATGGAACAGAATTTCCCATAGAGATATCGCATTCCTCATGGAAGAAAGATGGAGCCTCCTTCTTTAGCGTAACTATCAGGGATATTACACAGCGAGTTCTTAATGAGAAGGAAATACGGGAAGCTAAGGATAAATATCGGATGATATTCGAGAAATCACCTCTGGGTATAATCCATTTCGATAGTTATGGGGTGATCACTCAATGCAATAAGAGCTTTGTAGATATAGTAGGTGTGGAAGAAGCAAACATAATTGGCAATATCATTGGTCTGGATCTGATCAATTCTGATGTAAGCGATGAGATAAAGAAGTGTGTCACTGAAGTGCTCGCAGGCAGATCTGATAATTTCTCAGGTACTTCTTTTTCATTTATGGGTGTAAGAGATGCTCCCATAAGGGCCAGCTTTGTTCCTGTGATCACTGAAGATAAAGCAGTTGCTGGCGGCATTTGTATAGTGGAGGATATAACTGAGAGCAAGAAGGCAAGGGAGGCACTGATACACGCCAAGAACGTAGCTGAAGAGGCCAGCAGAACGAAGAGCGAGTTCCTTTCCAATGTCACTCATGAACTTAGAACGCCTCTGAATGCTATCATGGGATTCTCTGATCTGTTGCAGGAAAGTATCGAGGATAAACTTGACGAGCATCAGCGTAAATACCTCAATAATATAATATCAGGAGGTAAAGACCTGCTCGATGTTGTGAACAACATTCTTGATGTATCTAACATAGAAGCTGGAAAAACAAGTCTTGAACTCGAGAACATCGAGATCCCAAGTCTCATACAGGATGTTGTAACAGAGATGTCTTTCTTTGCTTCTAAAAGGAACATTGCACTGCAAACTGAACTTGATCCTCAGATCGAGCTGATCCGGGCTGACAGAAATAAATTACAACAGATATTTACCAATCTGGTAAGCAATGCCATCAAGTTCGGTAAAGAGGAAGGGTTTGTAAAGGTCAGGGTCAAGCAAATACATGGCATGCTGCATGCCGAGGTCATAGATAATGGAATAGGCATCAGTATCGATGATCAGCAGATGTTATTCAAACCATTTTCACAGTTGGACTCATCTTCGACCCGTAAATATAAAGGAAATGGTATTGGACTTTATATAGTTAAGCAGTTCGTCAACCTGCATGGGGGAAGCATATGGGTGGAAAGTCAAATAGGAAAAGGCAGTACTTTTACATTTACTATTCCCCTGAAGCTTTAGTTGCTTTGTGATCTGCAAAAATTTGATCTCAGAGTCTTTTTTTACTTATTTCTTGCTGATCCATATACAAAAAAATATTTGCTTTTTTGATAGCAACATAGTTATATAATAATATAAATATATCATTTATGGAATAACTGATGTTATAATGTTCCATGATCAACGAAAGAGGCGCGCACATGTCAATAAGGTCAATGTCTTTCTTGTTACTGGTTTTATTCTGCCTGATATCCCAGGTATCGGCTTACAGCACATCTGACATAGAATGGAAATCTGTAAAAACTGCAACTCTCCACTGGGGAGAGTCTGTGAAAGTAGACGACTATGTTATTACTGCAGATGATTTTAACAAGGATGGGTATGCATATATCACTATATACAAAGATAATAAATACATGACCTCCGGAGCCCTGAAACTGTCTGATAATGTGGTCTATAGGGATACGGTCAATGGAGATGATATAAAGGTCTATGCCAGCGCCCTGAGTTTAAAAGTT
>JAHFZE010000002.1 GCA_020854785.1 Methanomethylovorans sp. | reverse complement strand
GCCTCAACGCGGGCTTTTGAAATGCGATCATTCTTTTCCTTAATGGCGTTATCCACCATGATCCGCGCATTGGTTTCTGCTTGTTTGATTTCTGATAAGATTTTATCTTTTGCCATGCATAATCCTCATGCAAAGGTGATTACTAATTCGCTTGATGTGATAAGATACCCACTGTAATTGTAACTTCGAATATAAAGTATTCGGTTTCATTACCTCTACCAAACCAAATTATTATAGAACATAATTTATAAATCTTAGTGATATTTAAGCTGAATAGATAGCAAGAGATGACCCCCCAATGTAATGGAAATATCCTATTTCTGTTAAGGAACATCCAGCCTTAATGGCAAAGAGGCATCTTTTGGGATAACATGAATGTATTTTTGCCTGAATCTCTGGTCCCGCATCCTGCAAAAATCGGCATTCTTTCTGTATGCTTCATGTTGCCCCATCCGCTTCCAGATAACATCTAATCCTTCCTCCACTATATTCCCAAAAGAAAGAGGGGTATAAGCGCAAGGAAGAACATCTCCCCCTGCTGTGACATGCATCCATCTTCTGCCTGCAAAACAGCCGAACTGGTCAGGACCCATGAAATATGGGAGAGCTGTTACCCTTGGACCTTCCTGTGCCCTGTTCTTTTCCTTCTGGAACCTGCCCAGCATCTTGACATCAGAGCCAGAAATAACCTCATCCTCGTGTTCCATCCATCGCCCAACTGCAACGATCTCATAGATGGACAATTCATGCATACCGAAGCTTTCGGCAAGCCCGTAGAAATCCTCAAGTTCATCGATGTTGTGAGGTGAAACAACGACGAACATATCAGCTAACATGCCTGCTCCCAGAGTACTCTTGATCCCCTGTAAACTGTCCTTAAAAGCCCCCTCACGCCCGCGAACCCGGTCATGCTCCTCTTCCCGGGGACTATCAATACTAATATGCGTGGCATAAAGACCTGCAGCCTTCAGATCCCTCGCCCTTTCTTCTGTAAGCCTGAACCCGGAAGTAAAACAGGCAGCAATTGCTTTGCTCTTATCCACTGCCTTTACCATTTCAGTGAGATCATTGCGCATCATGGTCTCTCCGCCATCAAAGGAAACATAGTAAGAACCAAGTTCAATAGCCTGGGATACTGCACTATTGATCTGGTCCATGGTTAGCTCTGTCTTTGTAACGATATCAGCCGCCCCACAATGAATGCAATTATTAGGACATCTTGAAGTGATGCCAATGGAAAGCTGATCTGGAACCCTTTTTTTGAGTATAGAGCCTATTTCTGCACTGATGAGCCTGTTGAACACCTCACCTGGTATAGGAGGTACCCATGTTGAAAAGACAATGTTCTCATCATCAACATATATAGGCTTCTCTTCCTGGAAGATATCATTGATCCTACTAATGATAGGCTTAGCAATAGGATTTAATGCTCCTTGACTTTCGAGCACAACTTTCCCATTATCTATAACTGCATCTATTTTGATAACTGATCTATCGTATACTCGCATCCGTTCACCTTGAAATTGAAATAAATAGAAGGATTCATACCCTGCTCGGGAGAAGGTCGATAGTTATATGATCTGTGATAAGCAGCAATTTTTCCCTTGCAGCACAGGGTCTGAAAGAACTCAGCAGGTCTTTGGCAAACCCCACATATCTGTGCACCTCTGCAATGGTTCGTTCTACTGCCTCCTCACGTCCCATAGTACGACCGTATATTTGAGGCAATGTAACTGATTCTTGAGTTGACTTTTTGTCTTCCAGCTCTTCCAAGAACTCAAGAAGGTCATCTACGATCTGATACGCTATACCCACATTCTCTCCAAAAGCATGGAATCTCAGAGCCTCATCCTTGCTACACCCGGCTATATAGGCCCCTATGGCCGCACTGGATGCAAATAGAGATGCTGTTTTTTTATTTATGCAATCGAAATAGTGCTTCTGTCTGAATTCCTCGTTAACACTCTTTATATCGATCGTTTCCCCTTCCGCCATTTGCATTCCTGCACTGCCGAACTCATGAACGGCATCATGCCCATAGGAAGAGATCAGCGTTATTGCCTTAGAGATGAGAAAATCGCCACATAGCAGTGCAGCAGCAATTCCATATTTCTCATGTGCCGAAGGTATGCCCCTTCTCAGTATACCACCATCAAGAAGATCATCATGGATAAGGGAAGCAGAGTGTATCAGCTCAATGGCCAGTGCAGCATCGATACCCTTGTTCTTATCTCCACCGCACACTTCTGTGGAGAGCATTAAAATAAGAGGCCTTATTTTTTTGCCACCCGAACTGCATACATGATGTAATAACTTCTTCATCTGAGAAGACTCATCCATTTTCTGGATAAGATCGGCAAGTGCTATATTGATCTGCCTGTACTCCTCAAGATCCTCGACCCTCATCATAGTTCCATCATTTCCACTGTATTAATTTATCCATTCACATAATATTATTCAGTATATTTGGATGGACAACCCATCACTATCTGATGAGCTTCTATCTTTTGAGCAGAAACCATGGTCCCACTAAGACTGACATCCTGCCCTTCAACAAAACTTGCAGGCAGATCACCGGTATATTGTACCTCGATCTCAGATGCATGATCCTCTAGATCTACCAGTGAAAAAGTAATTATTCCCGGAGCTACCTGTAAAGTCCCGTTCTTAATATTGCCCATAGTATTGACCTCATTTCCTATATGGGTCTGGGGATCGGTCGCCAATTCAGATACCATTAAATACCCCTGGGAAAAATCAACCCCCCATAGACCGATCACTGCAACCGATACTACGAACAGGATTGCCACAATAGTTTTTTGCTGTTTTTCCATACCTAACTCAATTCCTGCCCACTTTTTTAAGTATGTTCATCTCACGTTGCAAATGGAAATAAGTCCTAATCATGCGAAGGATATATAAAAGTATAACTATCCAGGTTATAAAGAAGGCAATAACAAAAGCTTCCATATTACCACCTTTATTGCATGCCGATCATCTGTGAACAAATGCCCATACATCATAGTTACATGTCCGTGTCTTTACACAACACAACTAATTATTAATATGGGTTAGTGAGTATAGACACATCCTATTTAAGTCAATTGTCATAAGATATGAAGTATTAAAGATAGAAACTTAAATTTATGAGCTTGAATACTAAACATAACTGAAAACTTTGAGATCAATATGGAACAAAATATTGAGCCTTCTTTCAAACCTCCCAGATTAATTGCGTGGGAGCTGACCGCTGGCTGTAACCTTTCTTGTAAACACTGCAGAGGAGCCTCTACTTCACAGATACCTGAAGGAGAGCTTGACACAGAGGAAGCAAAACATTTCATAGACGAGATAGTGGAAATGGGCAATCCCATTTTGATCCTTAGCGGTGGTGAACCTCTTGTAAGAGGAGATGTCTACGAGCTCGCACATTATGGTACCCAAAAAGGGTTAAGGGTTGTGCTTGCCACAAATGGTACCCTTGTCACTGAAGAGGTTGCAAAGGAGCTTCTTGAAGCAGGTATCAAAAGAGTGAGTGTGAGCCTTGATGGCGCTAATGCAAGTTCTCATGACGATTTCCGCTGTGTTCCGGGTGCTTTTGAAGGGTCTATGAAAGGTATAGAAGCACTTAAAAAAGCAGGCATAGAGTTCCAGATAAATACTACTGTTACAAAAAGGAATGCTAATGAGATACCCCATATCCTAAGAATGGCAGAGGAGATCGGCGCAGAAGCTTTACATATATTTCTGCTTGTGCCCACAGGCAGGGGTAAAGAACTGGAGAATGAAGAGATACCGCCCGTTGAATATGAGCGTGTACTTAACTGGTTCTATGATCAGCAAAAAACAACGTCTATCCAGTTGAAGGCAACTTGTGCACCTCATTATTTCCGTATAATGCGCCAGCGTGCCAAGAAAGAGGGCATTGAGATCTCGGTCAAAACACATGGATACGAGGCAATGACAAAAGGTTGTCTTGGAGGCACCGGTTTTTGCTTTGTTTCCAGTACAGGTGATGTGTATCCCTGTGGATACTTGCCAGTGCTTGCAGGCAACATCAGGCAGCAGCCTTTCAGGGATATCTGGACAGATGCACAGGTATTCAAAGACCTGAGAGATACTTCCAGATTGAAAGGCAAATGTAGCAGATGCGAATTCAAGAACGTATGCTCCGGATGCAGAGCAAGAGCTTATGCAGCTACTGGAGATTACCTCGCTGAAGAACCATACTGTATTTACATACCTAAAAACGAGGATTCATATGATCCAGCTGGATGAAACTGATAAGAAACTTCTCGATCTTGTACAACTGGATTTTCCACTTGATGCACATCCATTCAGGATACTGGCAAATAAGATAGGGATCTCTGAGGAAGAAGTGATCAAACGCATGCAACGCCTCCGAGAAGAGGGAGCTGTAAGGCGCATAGGACCTATTATTAACAGCAAAGAGACCGGTCGTGTAGGTACGCTTGTTGCGTTGAAAGCCCCGGAAGAGAAAATAGAACATATTGCAGAACTAATAAACTCCTATCCTGAAGTCTCACACAACTACCTGCGTCCAGGAGATTACAATGTATGGTTCACACTCTCTGCACCCAGCAGGGAGCGCCTGCAAGAAATACTTGAGGAACTTAAACAGGAGATACAATGTCCAATGATGGACCTGCCAACCACCCAGTTGTTCAAGATAGGGGTCAAGTTCAAGATAAAGTGATACTATGGAAATGACAGATATCCAAAAACAAATACTTATCCTTACACAGGAAGGTATACCCATCACTTCATCACCTTACCATGATATCTCACAACAGCTTGGGATGACCGAAGAAGATGTTGTCGAGCAGATCACTTTGATGAAAGAGCGGGGTATCATCAGGAGATTCGGTGCCTCCATAGGACATCGGGACATCGGCATTACTGCCAACGCAATGTGCGTGTGGAACGTTCCCGATGAAAATGTAGAAGATGTGGGCAGAATAATGGCAACCATAGATGATGTGACCCATTGTTATGCCCGGCCCCGCCACCCGGGCTGGCCGTATAATATTTTTACAATGGTCCATTCTTATTCCCGTGATGACTGCCTGGCCATTGCCGAAGAGATATCAAAGCTCACTGGAATAGATGACTATAAGGTCATGTTCAGCGAAAAGGAATTCAAGAAAATAGGCATAAGACTGTAGTAGTAACATCAAACATTTCGGGATCACGTAGGAGAGCAACATGCCAGAGAACAAACGATTTATTCCGCTGATGGTTGACCTGCACGGCAGGACAGTGGTGATCTTTGGCGGTGGCTCCGTAGGGGAAAGAAAAGCAGAATTGTTCAGCGAATATGCCAATACGGTCGTTATAAGTAGAAATTTCTCTCACAGGCTCAGTGAGCTCCGAGATCTGGCACGTGTAACCTTGATGCAAATAGATGCTGGATCACTTTCAGATAAAGAGATCACAGAGCTGATAGGCGGCTCTTTTCTTGTCATACCTGCCACCAGCAACAGACAAATAAATGATAGGATCACATCCATTGCAAGGTCCCTGAACATATTGACAAATCAGGTAGATACCGTGGGAGAGATCACAATACCTGCTGTGATCAACAGAGGAGACCTGATAATAGGTATTTCTACCACTGGTTCAAGCCCGGCTTTTTCAAGATATGTCCGCCAGAACATCGAAAAGGTCATCACGCCTGAATACGAGCAGATGATATTACTGCAGAATGATATCAGAACTTATCTCAAAGGACATGTTAAAGAACAGAAGCAACGGAAATCGATCCTATGGGAAGTACTGGAGGATCCCCTGGTCTGGGAATATATCGCAGGATCATACGAAAAAGCGTATAAGAGAGCATATGATATAGTACAGGAACAAATCAATAAGAAAGATTGATATCATGGAACCACATTCCCATATCTCAGACATGGAACCGGCCATTGGCGACGATGGAGGTACACATTGACCGAGATTAACAGCATGGTGATAACCCATTCCAAAGCCAGCATAGAAGAAATGGAAAGGTCCTGGAATGGTGACCTTGAAGAAGTGCTCAGGAATCTTTATTCCAATGAGTTCGTCCACGAATGTGTGGTGATGAAGACCTGTAACCGCATAGAGATATATGTGGTCTCCCCGAAAGGGAGCAGTGTGCTGTTCAATTTTGCTAAAAGTATGGCCTTTCCCTTGCAGGTGGTCGAGTTCCTGGACCACAATGAGTCGCTCTTACATTTGCTTCGGCTGGCTTGCGGACTGGAATCCATGATAGTCGGTGAGGACCAGATCCTTGGGCAGATAAGAGATATGTACCTGCTTGCAAAAAAAATAGGTACGACCGGGAGAATGCTTGATACGGCTTTTAGTAAGGCCATACAGGTGGGTAAACGCGTCCGCACGGAAACGGAAGTGAACAGAGGGGCTGTATCCATTGGTTCAGCTGCAGTCGATCTGGCTGAAATGGTGCTTGGTGGCCTGGAAGGAAAAATGATCCTTGTGATAGGCACCGGTGAGATGGGAACTCTTGTGACCAGAGCGCTTGCCCATAGAGAAATGGACCTGATATATATAGCGAATCGCACTTTTGAAAAAGCCCGAGATCTGGCCAATAGCATGGGAGGCCATGCAGTGCGTTTTGAGAACCTGGCCGAAAATGTACGCAAGGCAGATGTAGTGATCAGTGCCACATCCGCACCTCACTATGTACTCAAAAGATGTTTGGTAGAAGAGATCATGAAAGACCGGGAAAGAGACCTTCTTCTTATAGACATTGCTAACCCCAGAGACATTGAATCAAGTGTTGCAGAGATAGAACACGTCAAACTCTACAATATCGACAATCTAAGGATCATAAACGAAAGGAACCTTGCACAACGTAAGGAAGAAGCGAAGAAGGCGGAAATAATAGTTGATGAGGAACTGTGCTTGCTTCTGAAACAGTACAAACAGCAGAAAGCCGACCATATCGTTTCTGCCATTTATGCCAATGTGTATAATGTAAGAAAGCAGGAAAAAGAACGTGCAGTAACTAAACTGCGCGCCTATCACACCATCGGTGAGATAGAGAACAAAGTGCTGGATGATCTTACACATTCAATAGTCAATAAGATATTGGCAGAGCCTACGAAGGTACTGCGCAGCGCTGCAGAAATGAACGATGATGAGCTGCTGGATGTTGTCTCAAGGCTATTCAATATTGATAAGACCCCTGAAAAGAATAATAACAAATGCAAATAACAGAAGTGATCAAATGTTCCCACAGGTTAGGATGAGAAGGCTAAGAAGCGGCAAGATAAGAGATATGGTCCGTGAGACCTCACTTTCGGTAGATGACCTTATCTATCCCATGTTCGTGGATGAAAATATCGATTCACCACTGGCAATGTCCTCAATGCCGGGAATCTCCCGGCTTCCCGTAGAAATGGCAGCAGATGAGGCTAAGGAAGCTGCAGACCTGGGAATCCCTGCCATTATACTTTTTGGGATACCTTTCACAAAAGATGAGAGAGGAAGCAGCGCATGGGGTGAGGATGATGTCGTACAGCGGGCGGTGCGTGAGATAAAGAGCGAGCTTGGAAAGGATATGTATGTTATAACAGATGTATGCCTGTGCGAATATACAAGTCATGGCCATTGTGGCGTAGTTGATATGGAACATGAACAGATACTGAACGATCCCACACTTCCCCTTCTTGGAGAAACTGCAGTAAGCCATGCGCAGGCCGGAGCAGATATGGTAGCTCCTTCTGGAATGATGGATGGGATGATAACTGCCATAAGAGATGCACTTGACAAAAGTAACTGCAGTAATGTGCCTATAATGTCATATGCAGCGAAGTATTCTTCTGCTTTTTACGGACCTTTCAGGGAAGCAGCTGATTCCGGCTATTCTTTTGGGGACCGCTCCAGTTACCAGATGGACCCTGCAAATTCAGATGAAGCAATAAGAGAAGCAGAACTGGATATATTGGAAGGGGCCGATGTCATTATGGTAAAACCAGCCCTGCCTTACCTGGATATACTCTATCGTATCAAGACAGAGTTCAAAATGCCCACTGCTGCATACAATGTCAGCGGTGAGTTCGCAATGCTGAAAGCTGCTGCACGTTTGGGCTGGCTGGATGAGAATAAGGTCATGTATGAATCCCTGCTTTCCATCAAGAGAGCAGGAGCGGATATGATACTGACCTATTTTGCTAAGGACCTTGCAAGGATGTTAAAATAATTGAATGGTGATGTTAATGGAATTGGCAAGATCAGAGAAATTATATGAAAAAGCACGAAAACTAAT
>JAHFZE010000298.1 GCA_020854785.1 Methanomethylovorans sp. | reverse complement strand
GTTTCTTACGACATGATCTTTTTTATAGCTGTGATAGGTTCCGTAACAGGCGCCCTTTTTGAATCTATTCCTTCCAGAGTGGATGATAACATATCCATACTGTTTGGGTCAAGCATGGTGATGTGGCTTTTTTCGTCTTTTGGGTACACAGTACCTCCAGGACATATGTTCTTTGCTCTTCTTTTTTCTCTGCTGTTAGGTTATCTTGCTTACAGAGCACGTATAGCAGATATCTCCGCTCTCTTAGGTGCCAGCATTGTGGGTGTACTTATCATAGTCTTTGCTGATATTTTCTGGTTCCTTCTATTGTTAACTTTTTTTATACTGGGTGGAGGTTTTACCAAGTACAAATATGCTTACAAGGCATCCATTGGCATAGCTGAGGCCAAAGGCGGTGTTAGAAGTTACGAGAATGTCTTTAGCAATAGTATGGCAGCTCTTGTACTTGCAGTGGCCTATGGAATATATCCACAGCATAGTGAGCTCATAATGTATTCATATCTGGGGACAGTTGCAACGGCTACGGGGGATACACTTGCAAGTGAGATCGGAACAACTTCAAAGGAAAGGCCACGCATGATCACGAATTTCAAGCCTGCAAAGCCAGGGCGTGATGGAGCTGTTACCATACTTGGTGAACTTGCATGCATATTTGGTTCCCTTGTCATAGCTATTTTAGCTATTCTTTTCTGGAGGGTAGAAAATATATCCCTGGCGCTCTTGGTAACAACCCTTGGAGGATTCATTGGCACCAACATTGACAGCTTACTGGGTGCCACGCTTCAGAACAGGGGGGTTTTGACCAATAGTGGTGTGAATTTCTACGCCACTTTTGCCGGGGCGGCAGCTTCAGGTTTGCTTTTCTTATTATTATCCTGAAAAGCATTCAATGTATTGTTCATCCACTGGTCGATCCCCATGGCTGACAAACCCTTTTATTAGTTCAGGCAGTAAATAATACCCAATTTAAATCTTTATCATATACAAAAGTGAATATCATGCTTGACATAGGAATCATCGGTGCATCGGGGTACACAGGTGGCGAGCTTATGCGCTTGCTGCTTAACCATCCGCAGTCTAGGGTCGAACTTGCCACATCCCGTAAACTGACGGGTCAGAAAGTATCTGCCACTCACAGGCATCTTAAGGACATGGTGGACCTGGAGTTCGAAAACCCTGATCCTCAGGAAATAAAGGATAGGTGTGATGTGGTATTTGTGGCTGTACCCCATGGCACTGCTATGGAGATAGTACCAAAGCTTCTCGACGATAAAGCAAAGGTAATTGATCTGAGTGCTGATTACCGTCTTAAGCCAGCTGTCTTTGAGAAAGTGTACGGTATCAAACACCTGGATCCGCGTAACGTGGTCTATGGAATGCCGGAATTGCATCCGGAAGTGAAACATGAGGACCTCATAGCTAATCCCGGTTGTTTCCCTACAGGTGCTACTCTTGCAGCCGCTCCTCTTGCACAGGTCTCTATGATCGAAAATGTCGTATTCGATTCGAAGACCGGTGTTTCAGGTGCTGGTATTGAACCGAGTCAAGCTTCACACTATCCAAACATGGCCGAAAACGTCCAGCCTTACAAACTGACAACTCACAGGCATCTGGCGGAGTTCACTCAAGAACTACAGCTTCTGGACAATTCTCTTGTCAAGATCAGCTTCACACCTCATATTATTCCCTCGGTCAGGGGTATACTCACCACTGCTCATATATTTACCAAAGGCAAGCTCACAAAGTATGATGTCATGGACCTGTACGCCGAAATGTATCAGGATAAGCCTTTTGTCCGGGTGGTGGATGGCATCCCCTCTTTGAGTGCCGTAAGAGGTTCCAATTTCTGTGATATAGGTTTTGAAGTAGATCCATGTAATAACCGTGTTGTTGTTGTCTCAGCTATTGACAACCTTGTGAAAGGAGCTTCAGGACAGGCTATACAGAATATGAACATCATGTGTGGCCTGGGAGAGACCACCGGTTTGTGGATGTCAGCTGTAGCCCCTTAAAAAATAGATATTTTCAAGATGGTGTGATCCATGCAAATCAAAGAAATAATGAATACCGATGTGATCGTATGCAACCCTCAGACAACCATAAGTACGGCTTCCCAATTGCTTAAGAAGCATAACATCAGTGGCCTTCCGGTTGTAGAAGAAGGCAGGGTTGTAGGCATAGTTTCAGAAGGTGATCTGCTCAAACTATTGGAGGTTCCTGAGCATGGTGGTCTGTGGTTGCCCAGTCCATTTGAAGTGATAGAGATACCTCTACGTGAACTTCTGAACTGGGAAGTGACAAAACACATGCTTGATGACATTGGTTCAAAACCCGTCAGCGAGATCATGCAAAAGAATGTGCATGTGATATCCCCGGAGGACAGTATTCAGGATGCGGTCAGGCTGATCACGAAGTACAAGGTGAACCGTCTTCCGGTAGTGGAAGAAGATATTCTGGTTGGGATCATCACTCGTGGTGATATCATACACGGACTTGGAGGGAATACAGAACAATGAAACCTATTGATGGTGGCATATGTGCTGTAAAAGGTGTTAAAGCCTGGGGTATAAAAACCGGTAAAATGGGTCTTGGAGTGATCGCAGCTGAAGGCAATGCTGCAGGGATGTTTACCAGGAACAAGGTAATAGCTGCTCCTTTGGTAGTTACAAGGGAGCATCTTCAGAAACACAGCAAGCTTAGTGCCCTGATCGTTAACAGTGGTAATGCGAATGCTTTTACCGGTGAACAGGGTCTTGAAGATGCAAGAGAAATGGCCAGCATGCTGGCAGATGCATTGTCCATAGATCCAGGTCATGTGGCAGTGGCTTCAACAGGTGTTATCGGCAGGCGTCTGGATACAAAATGGATAGTTTCGAACCTTCCGGATGTTATAGCTTCATTAAAGACAGACCACGAAGGCAGTCGTGCGGCAGCAAGGTCCATAATGACCACAGATACGAAAATGAAAGAGATATCTATTGAACTTGATAGTGGTGTCCGTATCGGGGCCATTGCCAAAGGTGCTGGCATGATAGAGCCTAATATGGGTACAATGCTATGTTTTGCTTATACGGACGCAGAAGTGCCTCCGGAAATATTGCATGAATGCCTTGCCAGGGCCGTGAACAAAAGCTTCAATATGGTAGTAGTGGATGGCGATACCAGTACTAATGACATGGTACTCCTAACAGCAACAGGTAAGTCTGGTATTGAGCCTGTGCCAGCTGAGTTCCAGCAGGGGCTTGACCATGTGTTGATAGAGCTTGGAAAAATGATTGCTGCAGATGGTGAAGGGGCCACAAGGCTCATAGAGGCAAAGGTAACAGGTGCTCTATCTGATGAAGATGCTCGCCTGGCAGCAAAGGCCATTGTACGCTCACCACTTGTAAAGTCGGCAGTATTTGGTAAAGATCCAAATTGGGGACGTGTGACAGCAGCAGTGGGCTATTCCGGTGCAGAGGTTGACCAGCACAAGTTATCACTTGCTTTTTCAGATGGTCATGATACCATCGAATTGGTCAGTAAGGGCACTGTCTTGGGATCAAATGATAATGCCCTCTCGTTGCTTGGGAAAATTATGGGAGGATCGAAAGTGGATATTTTAGTTGACCTGGGATTGGGAGAAAGCACTGCCACAGCCTGGGGTTGTGATCTTACATATGATTATGTGCGCATAAATGCTGAGTATACTACATAAGCTCGGCCTTCTTTTTCAGATCAAGGGGTTAAGGATAAGGGGTGAATGAATGGACATAGAAGAATGGGAGGATCGTTATTCTATAGCTTTTTCCAGTATCAGTGATATACTGGGTGAGATCAATGGCATCTTTGTTGCATACAACAGCAATATAGATGCTATAAAACATGTCACTGAAAAAGATATCCATCAGATCATTTCCACTGTGGGTGCAAAGGCAGTGCAGCTTCGGGCAGCAGAATATCCCCGTGAGGTTAAGGATCCGGTGGACCTTGTGGCACGGCTTATGATAGCCATGCGGGATGGTAAAGCTGCCGAAGTACCGACATACACTACGGATATTCACCAGTGGCTCATGGATAATCTGGTATTCGATAAAGCCCGTATGGGAGGTCAGGCGGGCATCATTTCCAACCTGCTTGCCAATCTTGGGATTAGAAATGTTATAACATATGTTCCATGGTTGTCCAGGGAACAGGCAGAATATTTTGTTGCTGCTCCAAATCTCAAATATCCGGTAATTGAAGATGGGATGCTCAAACTCAGGCATCCCTCTGAGGCCTATGATCCAGATCAGCGCCCTAAGGTAAACTGGATACTTGAATTCTCAAAAAGTACCAAGGTTGAATATGATGACGACAGATTTGAAGTCCCCAGAGACAATCGGTTGATCATTTCTTCAAGACCCTCCTGGATACGCATAGACATGAGTGAACAGCTATATGATCAGATCCCTCATATGAACGGAATGATCGATGGTGCCATCCTAGCGGGTTATCAGATGATAAAGGAAAAATATGAGGATGGGACCACTTACCGCGATTATGTGAAAAAGGCTGTGCAGGTTATCAAACGACTTAAGGAAGGCAGCCCCGATATACGCATACATGTGGAGTTCACTTCTATCCAGAACAAGGTCATAAGAAAGACGATCCTTAAGGATATTGTATATAAGCATGTTTCCTCTTTAGGGTTGGATACTGTAGAGGTAGCTAATGCCCTTAACGTGCTGGGTCATGAAGAGTTGGCGTATGCTGTTATCAGTAAAGGTGAGAATAGTATCTCTGCACTATATGAAGGTGCTGTGAAGCTCTTATGTGAACTGAAACTTGAACGGGTCCATATACACTCCCTGGGTTTCTACATATGTGTAGCTTCCAGGGATTTCCCGCTTTCAGTGGAGGAGCACATGGATGCTTTGATGTTCTCATCGACCCTTGCAGCAGCTCAGGCATTGCGTGGTGGCATTGGTAGTCTCAAGGAAGGGGAAACAGGCCTCAGTGTGCCAATATCCTCGCAAGGACATGATGATCTTGCTCAACTTGAAAAATATCTTGTAAGAAGAGATGTCTGTACCGGGACCGAGTTCGAGGATGGTTGCGTATGTGCACTTAACCATGACCTTATTGTCATCCCGACAAAGGTGGTGCCTGACCCAGTGGCTACGGTGGGGATCGGGGACACTATTTCAGCAGGTGCTTTTGCAGCTATCCTTGCAATGCTCAGGAAAAAGAAGGAAGCTAACTGACAGGAGTTAGGGATGAAGATACTCTGTGCATACAATGCTAATATAGACGCTTTATATCCTATAACAGGAGCGGAAGTGTCTGATATGCTCGCTTCTGAGGATACAGCAGAACTGATGGAAAAAATGACAAATCCACAAGGTGTTATAAATTCTATGTCTGATTTTCTTGCCGGACTTCTGCTCTGCATGAAAGAGGGTACAGGTGCAGAGTGGCTCATCCGTGAACCAGCAGTCTTCCAATTTTTGAAGGATCAGTTCATACATATATCAAAACTGAGGATGGGCGGCAATATGGGGATTATGGCAAATGTGCTCTGCGAAATGGGTGCAGAGCTTGTAGTTCCCAATGTTGTGAGGCCTACAAAAAGGCAACTGTCTTTTTTTTCCAAAAAGGCTGTTCTTATTCCGGGATATAGTACATGTTCTCAGGAAACAGGGTATGAAGAAGATGAGCCCATACATTTTGTGTTCGATTTCAAAAAAGGGGATAAGGTGGCATTTGGAAACGTGTGTTTCACAGTACCAAGGGAGAACCGTTTCATAGCTACATATGATATTATGAACATGTCTCTTCTGTTAAATCCTTTCTTTGAAGAATATGCCTTCAGGCACGCTGGTGAAATGGACGGCCTCTTGATCTCGGGCTTCCACATGATGCTTGAGTCCTATCCCGATGGTTCCACTTTCAGGGATAAGCTTAACAAAGCACTGGAACAGTTACAAATGTGGGGCCACATGAACAATGACATGTCAATACATGTTGAATTTGGTCATTTTAACAATAAGGACCTTGCCCAGGATGTGTTTTCCAGGATCTCATCTCTCGTAAGTTCTATAGGTATGAATGAAGACGAGCTTGCCATGTTAACTTCCATACATGGGGTAAACGCAGCCAAAATATTACAGATGGATGTGTTTTCCCTGATGGAAGCTGCAAAGTGTAGTATTCTGGCGTTTGGTCTTAGGAAAATGATAGTTCATACCAGGGAATATATCTTAAGCATATCTTCCCTAGATGACATTTTGCCAGAAGAGCAGCTTGAAGCCATGGGTTTCGGTGTGGCATGTGCGGGGGTTTTTGCATCTACTGGCCAGCTTCATGATCGGGATAGGCTACGGTCAATGTCTTCAGATCTTAAGGTAAGCGAATTTGGCCGTACTCAGATGCAGCGGTTCATTGCAGCAACAGCAGCTGTTCAGTTAGGTGGTGGTGCAACAGGAACTTTTGGTGGGCATCAGGTATGCATCATCCCCACTCTTCTTACTGATGATCCCGTTTCCACTGTAGGTCTTGGAGATACTGTAACTGCTTCAATGTTCCTCAGGGAGCTGGAACTGCGAAGAGGTAAGTGAAACAATGTATACCCTGCAGTGTGAAGATTTCAATCTGGACTATACACTGGATTGTGGTCAGGTTTTCAGATGGGACAAGGTTGGTGATAGATGGACAGGTGTTGTCCAGGGGGATGTGGTACGTGCCTGGCAGGATCTAAAAACCGGTGTAGTTCGCATCGATTCCAGGTTGCCGAAGGATTTTTTCCTCAATTATTTCCGATTGGATGATGATCTTGACAGTATACTGGAAGCTGTAAATAAGGACAAATACATGGATGAGGCTATCAGCGGTTACAGAGGAATGCGCCTTATC
>JAHFZE010000300.1 GCA_020854785.1 Methanomethylovorans sp. | reverse complement strand
GGAGGTGTGGGGGAAGGGAGGGCGCGGGCTGGAAGGCATGTCCCCCGGTTGGCATGATCGGGAGATCTGGGCGCCGGCGTTTAAAGTCTCTGTGAGCGGGACGACCGGTGCAGGCGATTCAGCCATTGCCGGTTTTCTCGCTGGGCTCCTGCAGGGGGCTGAGCCGGAGACTGCGCTGCTCGCCGCCTCAGCGGCAGGGGCGTGCAGTGTGGAGGAGGCGGATTCGACCTCCGGCCTGCTGACCTGGGAGGAAACCCTGGCGCGCATCCAGCGCGGCTGGGAGACTGAAGCGCTGGACCTGCCCGCAGACAGCGGCTGGCGAAGGGAGGGGCCGGATGGTCTCTGGATCAGAGTCTGAGCCGGAGCTGGAACGTTTGACAGCGTGGGAACTGGCAGCCATCAATCTAGTAGATTGCCCTTGATCCCGAAGTTGAACTGGAAATCATTGCTGAAAGCGTCAACATGCTCACGTTGCTGAGGACAACTGATGAGCTTGCGCAGCTGGGATGGAGGTGCACGCCTACAGGTGCTCTGTGATTTTAAAGGGAAATGGAATTACAACAGAATTTAACCATATGTCTTTAAATAGGATTTTTCTGCTGTTACTTTACAAAGTAGAACTTTTGTCTTATTATTGTTAGTATTCACGAAATGAAAGTACAAAAAGAAATATCTTGAGGATCTATTTGCATGAACGATGAAAAATATTTAACCATTCAAGAAGCAAGTGAATGGGTATCCAAGAAATTTAATAGAAGGATTTCTCAATCTAATATTTCATACCTTATTCAATATGGTCAGGTAAAGAAGTATCAGTTCAATGGTGCAGTCAAGGTATCACAGAATGAACTGTGTCAATATTATTCGGCTCAAAATAAGCAAGAAAATAAATTAAAGAAAGAATTAGGTGAGGGATCAAATTGGGTTCTCTCATTTTCAACTCTTAAGGAATCTGAGCGTACAAAGCATGTTCATCGTTTACATCCCTATAAAGGTAAGTTCATTCCCCAACTTGTTGAGTATTTTTTAGATGATCATACAGATCAGTTTAAAACTGAAAGGTACTTCAAACCAGGTGATATTATATTGGATCCATTTTGTGGAAGTGGAACCACATTAGTACAAGCAAATGAGTTAGGAATTCATGCTGTAGGTGTAGATGTTTCTGAGTTTAATACTTTGATTTGTAATGTAAAAATTGGAGAGCATGATCTAATAAATCTGAATAGAGAGATATTGAAGATAACTAAAGCCTTGACTCAATTTGTATTTGAAAATAACTGGGATAGATTTGAGAGTGAATTATCAAGTGAATTATCAAGGTTAAATGATAAGTATTTTCCAACACCAGATTATCGATATCGAGTTAGAAATGGGAAAATTGACGAGATTAATTATGTTAAAGAAAAGGAAAGAGAAGCGAGAATAATATTTGAACGTCTTGTATCAAAATACAAGATTACGGTTATTCAACACAAATCGGATAATGATTTTATTTCTAAATGGTATTTGGATTCAGTCAGAAAAGAAATTGATTATTTGATTAGTAAATTAGACGAAGTCAAAAGCCCAGATACTAAAGATATTTTACAAATAATTCTTAGTAGGACTATTCGTTCTTGTAGAGCGACAACACATGCTGATTTGGCTACCTTAATTGATCCAGTTTATGAGCCTTATTACTGCAAGAAACATTTCAAGATTTGCAAACCCCTTTTTTCCACACTGAAATGGTGGAAACGATATTCATCTGACACCTTACACCGGTTATCAAAGTTTAAACGATTGCGGACTAATACGCATCAATTATGCTTAACGGGAGATTCTAGATATATTAATATTCTTGAGTTAACAGAAAAGAATAATTTAGAATTATCTCAAGAAATAAAGAGAAAAGGTATAAATGGAATATTCTCAAGTCCACCATATGTTGGCTTAATTAATTACCACGAGCAACATGCATATGCCTATGATTTATTTGGATTTAATCGAAATGATGAGAAAGAAATTGGGCCATTGTTTCGCGGAACTGGACAAGAGGCAAAAGACTCATATGTGGATGGTGTCTCACAAGTATTGAGAAATTCAAGAAAGTACCTATTACCTGATTTTGATATTTTCTTAGTAGCCAATGATAAGCATAAATTATATCCATTGATCGCAGAAAAATCTGGATTAACAATTGTGAATGAATTTCATCGACCAGTTTTGAATAGAACTGAAAAAGATAAATCAGCGTACTCTGAAGTTATATTCCACATGAAAGGAAAATAGCGGTTACTTTACCAAAATGTTACTCATAGTCTGTAGACTAATAATCTACAGACTATTTTAATTTAAAGACAAAATATGGAAACAATAAGAAGAATAGGGAATGCAATTAGAAAAAGAAGAAGCGAGCTAAATCTTTCTCAAGAGAAGTTGGCAGAAAGATCAAATTTACATCGCACATATATTTCTGATATTGAAAGAGGTAATCGTAACTTAACACTATTGAGTTTATCGAAGATATTGTCAGCTTTAGAAATATCATATCGGACCTTTTTTACTGAATATTTTGACGATAAGGGAGAATCAATGTGAAAGAGGCAACACGCGAACAAATAAGAGAATTAGTTAAGACAACGATAATAAGGAAAATAAATAAATATCAATCAGAAAGTGATTATCGACCTTTTTTTGAAGCGGTTTTTGACAAAAAAACTATTAGGTTAGCTTCTATCGTTCAATCACTTTATACTTCATTTGGAATGTCAATTTATGAACAAATGGCAGTCATTCTGGCAAAAGAGGCTGGATTTTTTGCCGAAAGACAATATGAGTTACTAGGTGAAATTAATGACGAAACACAAATTTTGATTTCAAAGCTTTGTGAAAGTCCAATTGTCTCTGAAAAAACAAAATTACACGAATTGGAATTGATCCGTAAGAGTTCAACAATAGGACGACCATTAAAAACCTCAATAAGTACAGTTGATGTGTTTTTACGATCAAAGAATGACCATCACGAGTATTTTATTGACATAACAACCGCAAAACTTAATAAAAAAGGTGCGAGAACATTGCGAGAAAAAATGCTCAAATGGGCAGCACTGAGATTTAGTCAAAAACCCGATGTTGAAATAGATACAATTATAGGGATTCCTTATAATCCATATTATCCTGATGCATATAATCGGTCTTTTGTTATTGGAAATTGTC
This sequence comes from Methanomethylovorans sp., assembly GCA_020854785.1. Classification (GTDB taxonomy): domain Archaea; phylum Halobacteriota; class Methanosarcinia; order Methanosarcinales; family Methanosarcinaceae; genus Methanomethylovorans. The sequence goes on along the minus strand of JAHFZE010000300.1, from coordinate 594 downwards.
ATTCTGAGGAAGTGCTTGTTCAAAACGAATTTTGGTCATTATGTGCTGGCTATGATGTGTTTTTTGATCTGATAAAAATCTTCAATGAAGTTGGCAAAGAATTAGAGTCGGACATATATAAATTTTTACAGTGATCATTTTTGATTGATATTCGGCTATTGGAGACCCAAAATGAAAATATTGATTATCGGTGGGACGGGATTGATCAGCACGTCCATCAGCCGCCAAGTGCTGGAAGCCGGGCACGACCTGACCCTGTATAACCGCGGCGAGACAGACCCTCGCCTGCCTGGAGGGTATCAGGTCATTAATGGCGACCGTACCGATTTCAAGGCCTTTGAAGGTCAGATGGCGGACGCCGGGACCTTTGATTGTGTGATCGATATGATTTGCTTCCATCCGGACCAGGCGGAAAGTGATATCCGCGTTTTTCAGGGCCGCACCGGTCAGTTCATTTTTTGCAGCACGGTGGATGTCTATACCAAACCGCCTGCCTCCTTTCCTGTAACCGAATCGCATGAACGCCGTGCGCTCTCAGATTATGGGCGGGATAAGGCCAGGTGCGAGGATCTGTTCATGGCTGCCCATCAGGAG
>JAHFZE010000092.1 GCA_020854785.1 Methanomethylovorans sp. | reverse complement strand
CCGGTCAGTATCTGTCCCGGCAACATACAGATTCCTTATGGGTGTCCTGATGTCTGCAAAGTTCCCATCAATGGTAACTGCGGCTTTTTCAGGGATGATGATCTGTTCATGCTTCATTTCCACATGTTCCTCGATGCCGGGCACAGCATTGTATATTGTTTCATAGGCCTTTTTTATCTCTGTGCTGTTCTCCTTTTCCGGGTCCATTACAAAAGTAAAACCTACCAGTTGTTTTCCTTCAGGCGCAAGGGATGAGTCATAGTTGCTTATGGGCATTGCCCAGTAGGCCTTGTCCCTGAACCAGATCTCGGAACCTATGTAATTGAAAGCTTCCATAGTGGTGTCCAGCCCAAGCCAGATAGTAAGGCTCTTTGTCTGTGCAATGCCTTCAAGTCCTTTAACATAGGAAGAGGGCAGATCCTCTACAAGATATGGCAGATCCTTTGCAAATCCTGTGTGTATCACCATATCAGCAAGATATGTGTCATCTGCCACTACGCCTTTTACCACTCCCTCCTCTGTCAGGATCTTATGCACGGGATTCTCCGTCATGATCTCCACTGACATGGGCAGGGAATACAGTATGGCATTAAGTAGTGATCTGAGACCTTTACGCGGATATCCCTGGGAATAACTTACCCTGTTAGTGGCAAGCCTGCCCAGGGTGGTAAGAGGACTTGATACCTTGTTCAGCCGGGTCTGCAGGGATGTATGCAGGTTCAATGGAATGAGGTTCTGCAGCACTTTTTCCTCCTGGCCGTTCTTTTCTTCTATTTTGAGGATCTCATCCAGTTGTTCCGGTGTTACGCTATCCCGCACGAACGCACTTCCCTCAAGTACCCTCTGTGCTGATGTGTGTTTCATGTCCTTGCCTGTAAGGAAATAAGATATCGTATTGGCAAAGTCGTATGTATCCTGGGAGAGGTTCTTGGGCAGGAATTCATATACGGACTGTTTGGACAGGTCCATTCCAAAGGTCCTGTAGGTAAGGGCTTTGGTGACAGCCTGGCTGAGCACCAGTCTGTCCATCTTGGGAAGCACGTCAAAGGTCACGAATTCCTTGATATTGGAAGGCACTTTCATAAGGCGTTTGTCCGTACGGATGAAATAGTCCCCGTAGTCCTCGAATACAGGCAGGTAGTCAAAGTAGCTCTCCATGAGCCTTTTCAGCGGACCTTCGATGAGATGTGTGATGGCATGTGCTCCGGTGTCCACCTGGAAACCATCCACTACATAACTATTGCAGTTGCCGCCGACATGTTTGCTCTTTTCCAGTATCAGGACCTTTTTTCCGTGCTTGGCGAGCACCAGAGCTGACAGCAGTCCCGTGACTCCCGCGCCTACGACTATAACATCATACTTATCCATGATGCTAATTCTCCTTGAAGGCTCACTGGAATATCTCAGGAGCTATACGTTTTGCTACTTCTTCGTATGCTTTTGTCAGGTCGCCTTTATCAAAGCGGAATATATCCTTGTCCATGGACCTTCCTGTCTCCTTATCCCAGAAGCGGCAGGTGTCACAGGATATCTCATCGGCTACCAATATCTGTCCGTCCTTTCTGCCGAACTCCAGTTTGAAGTCGGGCAGGGCTATGCCGCGCTCATCAAGGTATTTGATGAGGATGTCATTGACCTTGAGGGCTATCTGGCGGATGGTGGCTATCTCTTCGTATGTGGCGACATCCAGGGCTACTGCGATGTCTTCGTTGAGCATGGGGTCGCCGTACTCATCGCTCTTGTAGTCCATGACGATGACTGGCTTTTTGAACACCGTGCCTTCCTTTATAGGGTATCTGCGTGTAATGGAGCCTGCGGCGATGTTACGGGGTATGACCTCTATTTTTATGATGTCCACAGCCTCCACAAGCATCTCAGTGTCTGAAAGCATTTTGACGTAATGGGTTCTGATACCCTTGCTTTCCAATAGCTCGAAGAGCTTTTTTGAGATCTGGGCGTTGTAATATCCTTTCCCTGAGGCTTCGCTCTTTTTCTTGCCGTCGAATGCAGTCAGGCTGTCCCTGAACTCGGAGATGTACTTTGAAGGGTCCTCGGTCCTGTATATGGTCTTTGCTTTTCCTGAGTATAACTGTTCGCCTTTCATCGTGTCCCTCTATAGCAATGTTCTTTTAATATATTTTCCTTATAAGTGTTATTTATCTTAATAAACCTATCATCAAGACATACAAAATGTTATTAGCCTTTACTTTCATTAGTAGGTCTATATATCTTATTATCTTATTTATGGGTGATCCTATGGAACAAGAGTTAATGAGAATTGGTGTTTCGCTGCCTGAGAACCTGCTTACGAAATTCGACGGCATAATCGAGCAGAGAGGATATTCGTCACGTTCGGAGGGCATACGGGATGCCATCAGAAGCTACATCACGCATTACGAATGGATGAGCGATGTGAAGGGCAGGCGTGTTGCCACTATCACTCTTATCTATGACCATACCAAACGTGGCCTGACAAGCTCCCTTACGGAGATACAGCATGAGCACTCTGCTCTGATCAAGACCTCGATACACATCCACCTGGACCATGATAATTGCCTGGAGGTAGTCATCCTGGACGGCGAAGGCCAGGAGGTCAAGACAATAGCTGAGAAGCTGATGGCGCTTAAGGGCGTGAAGTATGTGAAGCTCAACACCGCTCAGCCTACGGAAAGTCACTGAGCGAACGTTCTTTCGATAGCTTTGAGCAGGGACCTTCCCAGATCTGTAAGGCAATATATCTGGAAGTTCTTGTTCCTCGTGGACTCCACGAGCCCTGCTTCTTTGAGCAGCTTCAGATGGTATGACAGTGCAGAATGCTTGTAGTCCGTGATCTCTACGAGCACGCATACGCAGAGCTCCTGCACCTCCAGGGCTTTGAGGATGTGTATCCTTACGGGGTCTGAGAGCACCTTGAACAGTTCCACCAGTCCCGTCACATCTTCCTGCATGGCCTGGTGGACGTTCTGCATGACCTCATCGGGCAGAATATAAGGTTCAGGCTCAAGCAGTCTTTCTTTTCCGCTCATTAACACTGGATGATGTGCTGATATGTTAATAATCTTTTTACGCTTT
>JAHFZE010000312.1 GCA_020854785.1 Methanomethylovorans sp. | reverse complement strand
TCCCTTGCAAGGTTCTCGGCAATGTCTACGAATTCACAGCCACCATAGTATCTCTTACCTGGATAACCTTCTGCATATTTGTTCGTCATTATCGAACCCTGTGCTTCCATGACCGCACGGCTCGTATAGTTCTCAGATGCTATCAGGTTGAGTTTGTAGTCCTGGCGGTTCGCTTCAAGCTTCAGTGCTTCAGCGATCTCGGGGTCTGTCTCTGAAATATAGGACATGGTATCATCCAATTACAAGCTTTTTTAAGGTTAGTTCTCTCTGCGTAGTACAATCCTGCCATCCAATTTAAGTTTACCCTCAGTGAACAGTTTTACTGCTTCGGGGAATATCCTGTGTTCCTGTTCCAGTATCCTGGAGGCAAGCGTGCTTTCTGTATCATTGTCTTTTACAGGTACGCAGCTCTGAAGGATTATAGGTCCGCTATCCATTCCTTCGTCTACGAAATGGACAGTGCAGCCAGCGACCTTGACACCGTATTCAAGTGCCTGCCTGGGACCATGCAGACCTTTAAAGGAAGGGAGCAGTGCAGGATGTATGTTCATGATCCTCTCTCTGTATGTCTGGATAACTTCACTTCCTAAGATCCTCATGTATCCTGCCAGAAGCACCAGATCCACATTATAACTCTTCAACGTTGTAATTATCTTTTCTTCAAATCCCATCTTGCTTGCATAGGCGCGCGGATCTATAAAAACAGCATCTATCCCATGCATTTTTGCACGCTCAAGGGCAAACGCATCTTTCACATCACTTATGACCACGCTGAGCTTTACTTTCTTTAGATAGCCGCTTTCCACATGGTCAATGATCGACTGAAGGTTGGAACCTCTGCCCGATACTAAAACTCCTATATTGGTGGTCATCATAGGCTCTTAAAGTATCTTCATATAATTAGGTTTTTGGATTTGGTCCGCAACTGAGAAAAAGATCATCAATGCTTTTTGTATTTTGACTTCTCATCTATCAGGCTTACAAAATCCTCAGGTCCGGACATCCTGTCCAGTTCCTTTTCTTCGATGAGCACTGTATTTTCCACAGTTTCGGACTTGCTTGGACCTTTTATGATAAAGACCGACCGTGTCTGTGTCACACTGGAGATGCTGCTCATCAGATCAGCTCTTTTTATCATCGCACTGCTGTACGCGCTGACCCCTGTAAGCATCGTATCGTGATTATCCTTGGATATGGCCTTAAAGGGCGCCTGAGATGTCGAAACCACCTGATAGCCCAGGGAATGCAGCAGATCGAGCACGTTGTCCTCTTCGGGATATTTTTTCTCCTCAAGTGGCATTGGAGGTTCTCTCAACCTCTTCTCAAAAGCCTGCAGAATATCTATGGACTTTGCAAGGGCAACATCCAAGAGTTCTTCCAAATGCAATACCACATCTATGGACGCATCCATTCCGCCTTCTTCATATTTGCTGATGGTCCTTCTCGAAACTCCCAGCTCAGTAGCAAGGGTACCCAGGGACATAGCCTGTTTGGTGCGCGCTTCTTTCAGCACATCACCATCTATTGATACGTATAATCCTCCCGGCGCCGCAGATACAAGCGGAGGCACGTTCTCCACAAAGTAATCATAAAGTGTCTGCACGTTAACCGCAGGTATGTCATATCGCATGTACACTACGCTATCTTCAAGCATCTGGTCCCGGGTCTTGGCACCCACAAGAATGGCTGAACCGCCCAGATACCGCGCAAGCGCTTTCATCTCATGAGCTGTTTCTTCGTTCAGCCCATCTATATTGTACAATACTTTGCAGAAAAGCAGGATGTTATCTTTCCTTGCAGCAAGGTCAAAACTCCTCGGCCTGATGTTACAGCGCTTTGAGACAATAAAGTCCGCCTGTTTCAGCACATCTACTATCTGATGTATGAGGATGTCTTTTGTCATGACTAATAAATGATTGTTTGCACATCTATATGAACTCTTGCTAGCCTGTTGTCCTAAACTCCACTTCCCTGCAGAAAACTTAATTGCATGCAACTCATCACTAACCCAAATTAACAAGGTCAACACATGTTCATAGGTATAGATGATACGGATTCAAGGGAAGGCATGTGCACAACATATCTGGGAGCCCTGCTCATGGAAGAACTGCAACAGTATGGCAGCATCCGGAAACTTCCCATACTTGTTCGTCTCAATCCCACTATTCCTTACAAGACCAGAGGTAATGCCTGCGTAGGCATTGATATAGATACCTCTTGTCCGGATAAAGTGATGGGACATGTCATTTCCAGGGTTGCAGCAATGTCAGCAATGGAGTGCGAAATGACAAATCCGGGAGTTGTCTTTGTGCAGGATGATGAAGCTAGCGGGGTCAAGGATATCCTGGATGGTTTTTTCCAGCGCGCTGTAAGAACTGTCCTGTCCATCGAAGAGGCAAAGTCCATAATTGCCGAAACCGGCCTGCAGGCCAGAGGATTCAAGAATGGGCGGGGTCTCATAGGCGCGCTGGCTGCCTGCGGCGCTATGCTGAACCCAGGGTGGGACCACACATTTGAGTATCTTGCCTACAGGCAAAGGGACAAATGGGGCACCCCAAGAAATGTGGATAAAGAAAGCTTCTTTGTTGCCGACGATGCCACTTATCCAGCTACATGGGATACAGTGGATGTGTCAAACGGACTTGTGGTGTGTGTGCCTCATTCTCCGGACCCGGTGCTATATGGTATCAGGGGCAGGGACCCGGATGTGGTGAAAAGGACAGCGGAAATTATAATCTCAGAACCTCTGGAAAGATCATGCATATACTGCACTAATCAGGGAACTGATATGCATTTGATGCCCATTGACAGTATATCCGGGATCAAAGAGATGCGATCATATATTGTATCGGGGTCAGTTTCATGTGACCCATTTACCATAGCAGGCGGGCACACCATCTTCTCTATATCTGATGTCAGTGGAGCTTCTGTAGAATGTGCTGCCTTCGAACCAACAAAGGATTTCAGGTCACTGGTACGTAAACTCATCCAGGGTGATATTGTAAAGGTTTATGGAAGCTTTATGAACAAAGCCCTGAACATCGAAAAGATAGAGATAATTTCCCTTGCACCGTTGGTTATTTCCCACAATCCTGAATGCCCTTCCTGCGGGAAGAGGATGGAATCCGCAGGCAGGGGACAGGGCTACAGATGCAGGATATGTGGCACAAGGGCATCGACTTTGGTGCAGGTGCAACAAAAAAGGGACATTGAGCCAGGCATGTACGAGGTGCCTCCCTGTGCCCGCAGGCATCTGGCAAAGCCACTCGTCAGGATGCAGCCCTCAGGATCAAACATATTTCCGTCACGATAATATCATCTCAAATGTCCAAGATCTGCTATAGGTGGAGTTCTCAGTTTGTGGGCATTCGTTTTGATCCTGCGCATCACCGAATCTGCCTGCTCCTCTGTAATACCTATCGTATTTCGTGCCACCTCGTTCGTCTCTCCTTCAAGCAGCAGTGAAAGGAACCGATCCACTTCTTTATATGTTATGCCCAGCTCTTTTTCATCGGTCTGGCCACTCCAGAGACCGGCAGAAGGTGCCTTATTGATGATGGTTTCAGGCACTCCCATCGAGGCTGCAAGTTCCCACACGTCGGTCTTATAAAGATCCCCCAGAGGCAGGATGTCTACTCCTCCATCCCCATGCTTTGTGAAATAACCCAGCAGCAGCTCTGTTTTGTTTCCTGTGCCTATTACTATTCTGTTTAGCATGTTGGCAT
>JAHFZE010000159.1 GCA_020854785.1 Methanomethylovorans sp. | reverse complement strand
TAAATGATCCCGCCAGAGCGCCGATCGCCACACCCATAAGCAGGAAGCCAAGAGTTTCCGAAGTGCCGCCAAGGACGCTTTTTGCCATTGCAGGCATCAGTACGATGCTGGGAAAACAGAAGAATCCCGTACTTGCGATCAACATCAGAAGATATCTGCTGGGAGCAAAATTCCTGGCCATCCTGAAACCTTCCGCAGTATCCTTTAAAGGTTGTGATCTGCTGCCGTCGCTTTTGCCTATCGGCGGGCGTTCCATCTTCATCCTTTTTACCGCAAAAAGAGTCGAAGAATATGCAAATCCGTTTATCAGGAAACAGACTCCCTCTCCCACTGCGTGTATTACAAAACCTGCCATTGTAGGCCCTATCATTCTTGCCACGTTGAAATTCATCGAATTGAGGGCGACTCCGTTCGATACGTCCTCCCTTCTGTCTACCATGTAGGAGACAAGAGAGTACCTGCACGGCAGTTCAAAGGCATCCAGGAGACCAAGCAACAGGCTCATGAAGACAACAATGTGGAAAGTAACAAGACCGGTAAGGGTAAGAAAGGCGAGCATGAATGCCACCATCATGCACCCGGCCTGACAGCAGAACAGCGTCTTCCTCAGATCCCATCTCTCTATCAGGGCACCGGCGAAAGGTGCAAATAAAAAGACCGATATGGATGCTGCGAAATCAACTATCCCAAGGGCGCTGTTAAGCCCGGTAAGCCTGAAAACCAGCCATCCCATCGCTACACGATGCATCCAGAGACCGGTCAGCGAAATGGCCTGGGCCATGAAGAAAAGCCGGTAATTCCTGCTTCGGAGGGCACGAAGTGAATCAGGGACAACTATCCTCATAACCGACCCTATAAGCTCACAGTCACAGAACCTGAAATTATCATCACTACGCCCGCCCACTGAAGCCTGCTTAATCTTTCCTTGAGGACAAAGTGACCGAAAAGAGCTGCTATAAATGGGCTTGTAGAGGTGATCGCCGTAACTACAGCCACCGGCATCACATCGATGCAGGTAGTGTAAAGTATTGATCCCAAAGCAAGACCTATTACTGCCGCTGTGAGAATGTAAAGCCAGGCTTTAAGTGACATGTTTCTAAGTGGCATGATCGATCCGGGACGGTATTTCACAAGGAAAAACCTGTAAGTCCATGCCATTATCAGGAGAGCTGATGCCCTGTAAAAGGTTATTCCAATGGGGTCAAGGCCGGAAACTTCCATAGCCATTTTAGTCAGCGGAGCTCCTACCGACCAACAAAGGGCCGCTCCTATGGCAAAGATAAAACCCTTCATAAGGTTTGAAAGGCCTATCTCTTTAGGGATCAGTCCATCTTTATCCCGGTCCTCACGGCCTCCTCCGAATCTCAGCAAGAGCAGTCCGGATATCACGATCACAATTCCTGCCACTATCTGCAGGGTTATAGGTTCCCCCAACATAAGCCAGGAGGTCACAACGACAAGAATGGGGTATGAGTTGGAGACAGGCACAGCTAGGCTTATACCTATCTTCCTGATGGCAATGAAGTAAAGAATATCTCCTATCAGATAGCCCAGCAGCACATTCCCCGCAATGTACACGAGAGCTTTCAAAGAGGGGACCGGTGGAATGCTGCCCTTTGTATATATCAGCGCGACAGTTAACGTGAAAAGAAAAAAAGAAATTGAACGTATTGGGTTGACCTCATTTGAAGTGCATTTGGACAGCGCCATGCCCCGCGCCACCATTATCGGTGAAGCGGCCCACATTACAGCAACAACAAAACTGAGCAAAAAACCCCATAAAGGCATGACGGCACCCCTTACCAAATTGGTATATTGTATACACTATTTCCGTTTGAGACAACAAAAATAATACGCAACAGAGCAGAAAGATCAAGGTTCACTAGATATCAATTGCTGCCTGTTTAAAAAAAGAAAAATATTGAAAGGGGAACAAGAATGAAGAGCGACAAAACGATCCGCATCAAATAGATGACTGTCATTTGCCAGAATGTTACGGGGATAGAAGAGTGCCACACATGTATCCCGATCTCAGTAAGGTTTATCAGTCCGACCGTCGCCAGGCATATACAGAGAAATCTTGCTGATTCTGAAAAAAGCATCTGAGCATAAGCAACAGCGAGGTACTGGTCGATAAAGGCAAAGACGGTCGATCCTCCCAGTACCTGTGCTTCAGGCACTCCTATAAGCTCCAGCAGCTGTGACAGAGGATAGGCAAGGATGTAAAGTATCGGTGTCAGGTCTGCTAATGCAAGAAGCACCGTACCGAAGGTTATCATCAGGGGAATGGTGCCGAACAGAAGAGGTATAGCTATCGAAAGTGTTTCGTGAAAGTACAGTCCTGCATTCATGTGACGCGCTTTGTTTATGCCCCTTAAAAATGCCCAATCAAGGAGTGGGTGTCCATGTCTCATTTCCTGTGAAGATACATCATAAGTTTCAACGCCCCCATGGTACATTTCCGGAATAGATGTAAGTGGCCAGATCCTTGGAAAGATCAGAGCAAGCAGGAACATCGTAAGATATACGGAAAAGACCACCTGAGGGAAGGCATACCTAAAATCAAGAAGTGTAGCTATAGCATATATATTGTAGACCCCGGTAAGCGAAAAGCTTGTCACCATAATAGCCGCTTCCCTGTCATTGTAATATCCGCAGTGGTGCATTTTTGCAGTGATCACCACCGCCATTGAGCTGCTGCCCAGCCATGAAGCGATACAATCGACAGCGGAACGGCCGGGCACTTTAAAAAGAGGCCTCATAACAGGGCTTGCATAGACCGCAACAAACTGGACCAGG
>JAHFZE010000107.1 GCA_020854785.1 Methanomethylovorans sp. | reverse complement strand
TTATGAAACCCTGTGTACCATGACTTCTTCTCTGCTCGCCCGAAACTTTGTACCGCGAAACGCGTAAAACTCAGCGGGCTTTGTACCCGGACTGCAAAAACACATGCCATACTCTCCTTGCACCGGGACAACCTTGTGGCTGAAGAATCAGGACACTACCGGATGCTTCGTCGAGTAACGCTTACTGAATTATACCGCCGGGCCGTTAGCTGTAAGGGTTTGTTGCAGAGATAATTATCAAGTATTAAAAATACGTTAGAACAGTGGAACCAATCCTGACCATTCCATTCATAAACCAAGACTTATTCCCTCACACAAGCAAGAGTTTGACAGCCCGACCCTGCAATCGTCACTTCGGCTGTCAAACACTTGCTTTTTAACCAGGTCTTTTATAACAATATTAGAAGAAGATATAGGCATATTACCCGAATAAAATTATGCTCATCCCAAGCAATTGTTACCATTCACTCGGATATAGGGATTAGCCATTTAATGACTATTTGTAAAATACGGGAGTTTCAGTTTTCTTTACTATGAATTAAACTTAAGAATATGTATTCATTTCCAACAACTAAAAGAATAATACTAGGGCTTGCCCTGATTCTATTCAGCCTGCCCTCGCAATCTCAGATTAAGCCTGAAGTTACCCTCGGGCTCAGATATAATTCTGATATTCTTTTTCGTACCATCCATGACAATCATCCTTTTGCAATTGAAGTTGGCGGGGGTATAAACTATAATGAAAAATGGTATACAGGGTTAAATGCAAACTATTTCAGGACAAAATCCAGCATATCAGATGCCAAACATTATCTTCTTGAACTTGAGTTGCGGAGATCATTTGGAATAGAGATAGTGCCAAAATTGAATCTTAATCTGGCATTCAGAGCCGGTTTCATTCTAATTGATATTTACTCCTATTTGGCTGCTACAAAAATAGATCCATATAAAACAATGACAATTTCAGCAAGTGCCGGAGCTTCATATTCTGTTTCTGAGCATTTTAAGTTTTCAGTCTGGCCAGGACTTACCTGGCTCCCGCAGGAAAGTAGCCCCTTATCCAACAAACAAAGAATCGGAGCCTTCTGTGGAGCAGGTATTACCTATATCTTCTAACCTCAACCTCCAGATATGAAGTATATACTCGTTGTTTTAATGCTTCTGCTGGTATCGTGTACCAAGGTCATTGAAATTGATCTTCCGGACGCCCCTGACAAACTTGTTGTAAATTGCTTCTTTTCAACCGGCAGTAAATTCATAGTGCATTTAAGTCATTCGCAGAACATATTAGACGAGGATACAACAATAATTAAAAATGGAGATATCAAGCTCTTTATTAACGACATTTTCCAAGGGAGTCTCAGTCACATCGCGGATGGATTCTACTCCCATGATACGATAGTAGCACGTGCAGGGGTAAAGTATAGGATTACTGCTACTGCACCAGGGTATAATCAGGTTGAAGCCGAAGACTCAGCTCCACCAATTACTCTACTGGATAGTGTTTTTTACGATCCAGATACCTATACAGATTCTGAAGGCAGTCAGTTTTATAAGATACAAATATTTTTCAAAGACAATATCTCCGACCAGAACTTCTATGAGATTCACTTACAGCTCTTTAATGATGAAGATGTTTTTGAGTTAATTAGGCTTTATGGCGATAACGAAAAGGTAATTCTAAATGAAGGTGATGAGGAATACTATAGCGGGCTATGCGTTTTCTCTGACGAACTCATTAATGGTAATCAATACAGGTTAAAACTTAGAACCCATAGCACTATAACGGGCAACAGAAAAGAGATGCACCTGTTGTCGGTTAGTGAAACATTCTATAAATACCGTAAATCATGGATCAGGCATTCATTTGCACAAGTTCCTGACCTTGCTAACCCTATGGAGCCTGTAACATTATTCTCAAATGTTAAGGGAGGATATGGCATTTTTGCAGGGTATTCTGCCAACAGCATAATAACCGATTGAAGATGAGATTTAAATACATTTGTTCTCTCATAGGTGCTTTTCTTTTATACATTGAAATGTCCTTTGCCCAGGACATAAAGGTAAGCGGATATGTTAAGGATTCCATGTCTGCCGAACCACTTATCGGGGCATATATCCGTTGCCCCGGAAATAACTATATCACAACTACTAATAACTTCGGGTACTTTAGCACAAAAATTAAACAAGGAACCACCGACTCTCTCATCATTAGTTATACAGGTTATAGAGCTGAAACGGTAAGGCTAAACATTAAAAGTGACACAACAATAGTAATCTGGCTTCAGGCGGGTGTTACGCTGGAGGAGGTATCGGTAGTTGCGAATATATCACAAATTGCTGCCCGGGAACAGATGAGTCTCCTGCGTCTTCAAATTTCAGATTTTAAAGTTTTACCATCATTCATCGAACGGGATGCAATTAAAAGTCTTCAGCTCTTACCCGGCATTGCTTCTGGTTCCGAAGGACAAAGTGGCCTCAACGTCCGAGGAGGCAGCCCTGACCAAAACTTGTTCTTACTCGATGGTGTTACACTATACCATGTTAACCACCTTGGCAACTATCTATCAGTGTTTGAAACAGAGGCGTTGAAAGACATTAAACTCTTCAAGGGAGCATTTCCTGCGAGGTACGGAAACAGACTGTCATCAGTAGTAGATATACGGGTAAAAGAAGGGAACAAATATTCAACACATGGTAACGTCTCCCTGGGTTTATTATCGGCCAGTATTTTATTGGAAGGTCCTCTGAAAAAAGAAAAATCTTCCTTCCTGTTCTCCTTCAGAAGATTCTGGCCCGATATATTCATGGTGCCTTTAAGCTCAATAGCTTTGGATGGGGGGTCTGTCGGATATAATTTTTATGATAACATTACTAAGATTAATTATGAAATTACTCCCAAAGACAAAATATTTTTCAGTTTTTATTTTGGACGTGATGCTTATAGCACAATTTTCCGGGAGAAAAAGAGCTCCTCTGAAACAGATGCCAAAAACAAGATAAAATGGGGCAATGTGCTTTTCTCAAGCAAATGGACGCATGTCTTCGGACCTGCTATGTTTGGTGAGTTTAATCTGGGGTATACAAACTACCAGAATAGAAAAATATTTACATATGATTTTAAGGATGCTGGAAATGACATATTTGAAATGTATAAATCAGAATACTTTTCAGGCATAGATGACTATACTCTCAGTTCAGCTTTTGAGTATTCACCGTTAAAACTGCTCAAGTTCAAGTTTGGGGGAGGCGGAATCTTTCATAACTTCAATCCGGGTAAATTCACCAGTAAATCAAATAATGGGGGTGTAATTAACAATGAGGATATGATCGACTACCCTCGGGTAAATGCGTTTGAAAGCTTCCTATATGTCGAAAACGAGATAGATCCTGTACATTTTCTTAATCTTAATCTTGGCCTAAGATGGAGTGGTTACAACACAGAAATGAAGTTCTACCAATCATTTGAGCCAAGAGTATCTGCAATTGTAGAGGTCGGTAACCTTTTCGCCATCTCAGCTTCATACAGTAAGATGCAACAATATATCCACCTGCTTACAAACTCGGGATTAGGCTTAACGTCCGATCTGTGGATGCCCAGTACTACAGGCATCCCACCTGAGAAATCGGACCAGGTCGCACTTGGAATAACGAAATCTATTGGGGATGTGGGGATCATTATAACGGTTGAAGGCTATATCAAGAAGATGAGAGATCTTGTTACATTCAAAGAAGGGGCTGCTTTCTTTTCAGGAACAGCTTTTTGGGAAGACAAAATCGAAAAGAAAGGCATAGGAGATTCTAGAGGCATTGAAATCCTCTTGCAGAAAGCAACCGGTAATACAACTGGTTGGATCTCTTACTCATTATCAAGTTCCAACAGGCAATTTGAAAACATCAATCGGGGCTTGAAGTACCCATATAACTTTGACCGGAGACATGACCTTTCGATCGTTCTTAAAAGAAGGCTTAATGAAAATATTGATATTTCAACTACCTGGATTTATGGCTCAGGGCTTCCCATCACGCTTGCTACCGGAAAATTTAAAGCTTTAACTTCTAAAAAATATCATAATAATACAGGAAGTATATATTCTTACGATTTTGATGCCTACCTCTATGAAGGAAAAAATGAATTCAGAATGAGGGATTATCACAGGATGGATGTTGGAATAAATTTCTACAAGGAAAAGAGAAGGGGAACCAGGACTTGGTCTTTAAATATTTATAATGTATACAACCGGCAGAATCCTCTTTATTATTACATTGATTATCCGGAAAACAACTCTACTCCAGATGGTGAAACTCCACAAATGAAAGTTTTACAGAAGAGCCTTTTCCCGATCATGCCAACGATAAATTATAGTTTTAAGTTCTAGATATCAGCAGTTGATCATAACATTGATTGCAAACCTTTGATTATATGTATAATAGTCAAATTCGATAGAAGTAGACCTTCCCTTCGGCTGTCAGGCACTTCCCGCAAACTTCCCTTGCACCACACAGCTCTATGTTTGCGTGAAGAGCCTTTCAGCGCAGCCCGGGTCACCAAGAATTCGTACAGCAACCTAGCAAGAATTGAAAAAAGCCCTACAGCTAACACGGACGGTATAATTAATAAGCTTGTCATGGTTTTTGCACTTTGCTCCTGCCCTCTTGACAGATCTGTAATAGCCTGTGCCGCGACCGCGCCAGTACCCGCATTTAAGCGCAGTGTACCCTGACTACTTACCTGCTCCCATTCAACCTTGTACCGCGAAACACGTAATACCCGGCCACCTTTGTACCCGGACAGCAAAAACGCATGCCATACTCTCCTCGCACCGGGACAATTTTGTGGCTAAAGTACCAAGACCCTACCGGATGCTTCGTCGAGTAACGCTTACTAATTATACCGCCGGGCCGTTAGCGGTCAGATAGAACGAACCTACCACATTTAAATATTTGCAAACATGGAAACACAAAATCAAGAATGCTGCCCCAAATTCGAGGTTGAAAAATGGGACAAAAAAACAATCAATTGGGAAAACAAGCTCTTCCTTAAAGAAACCATTTCTACATTTTTTCATATTCCTTTTCCTCCAACGATTGGTAAAAAGGTAATGAAAATGCATACGTCAGCTCAAAAGGCAGAAGCAACTATTCAGGATAAATCAGAAGCACTGATTTTATTCCGAGATCCTTCAGCTTTTAAGTCTGAAATTTTTTATTCAGTTTCAAAGCAAGTGGAGGGGGCAAATAACACAACAATTTCCGGATCATTTGTTGCTTGTGTATTTGATGGACCTTACAACAACGCTCCCAAATTCATAAAACAAATGGAAAATTATCTTAAAGAAAAAGATCAAATAGCCAAGGATTATTATGTTCATTATGCATATTGTCCAAAATGTGCAAAAGAAAGTGGTCATAATTATATGATTCTATTTGCATTGGTATAAAAAATAAATTTCACACAGAAGATTTAAAATAAGTCCGGCCGCTAACACGGACGGTATAATCAATAAGCTTGTCATGGTTTTTGCGCTTTGCTCCTGCCCCAATGACTGGTATCTGTGCCATGACAAAGCCCGGCGCCACCAATCTTCGCTTCGCTGCGACGTAGTGGCGCCACGCGCAGCTGCTTTTTATTAAACCCTGTGTACCATGACTTCTTCTCTGCTCGCCCGAAACTTTGTACCGCGAAACGCGTAATACTCAGCAAGCTTTGTACCCGGACAGCAAAAACACATGCCATACTCTCCTCGCACCGGGACAACCTTGTGGCTAAAGTACCAGGACACTACCGGATGCTTCGTCGAGTAACGCTTACTAATTATACCGCCGGGCCGTTAGGTTTAAGGGATACTGCACCAAGACAGGATATCCAACGCACAAAAGTAAGAGTTTGGCTAGCGCCAAACACATACTTTTCTTGCTAATTCTGCGTTGACTCAGAAAATCTCGCAAACAACCAAATTCCCAGATTTAACATTCTCAAACCCAAGATCAATTTACAGATATGAGGACAAAGGTTTATCTATTTACGCTCATCATACTGTTAATTCCAAAGGTTATATTATCACAAAATAGTGAAACCAAGGAGAGTACAACTTATAAGAAGAATCAAATCGGAATCCAGTTTAATCCAGTTATTAATGAACGGTTGTTGAGTAGTGGAGGCTTTGGTCTAATTGAGACTGTTTCTTCATTACGTTATGGGCGTAGAATTACCAAAAACTTCACAACAGGTATGGAACTTGTCTGCAAATTCCCTATTCTTACAAATTCATCATTACGAGAACAGTCCCAAATATATAACTACTTTATTTATAGAATCGGTCTTATTACAAGATACTCCATTTTGTCAGAAAAAAGATTCCAGGTATTCGCGGAAGTTTCTCCCTTTTTCGTGCACGCCTATAAGGAAGTGTGGAATTCTGGTGACCCTGCCCCATATAGGAATGACGAATTCGGATTCTATGCTGCACCCGGTGTAACTTTATACTCGAAAAGCAGAAGAGTCAGCTTCGATCTATACTACGAATTCTCTTTTACCGGTTATAATATGCTTTCCTATAAGGTTAATTACAATTTTTAATGCGTCCCTTTCTTAACGCCCTGGCACTTTTTACTATTCTCACCTCTTTTCAGTCGTGTCAAAAAGTTATTGAAATAGACCTTTCGCCGGCTGATTCAAAAGTTGTTGTCAATAGCTTTTTTACAGATGGCAATCCGATAAAAGTTCACCTGTCGAAGAGCATTGGAATACTCGATAATATAATCCCTGAATTTAACAACGCAACTATTATCTTATTTATTAATAATGTAAAAACTGACACACTTTATCCGGATAACGGATATTATTATTCACACGTTCTGGCTGAGAGAGGGAAGAACTACTCTATGATTGTTCACGTTCCTGATATGGATTCTGTTTTCTGTGAGGATATCATCCCTGAGAAAACGATTCTTCAAAACTGTGTATGCACTGATTCAGTATTTATTGACGAGGATGGATTTATAATTAATGAACTAAAGATCGATTTCCAGGATTCTGCCGGGCCTTCCTTTTATGAAGTACAATTGTCTGCAAATTATATCATCGATAATAATTATACATCGATTTGGTTTATGAAAAACACCGACCCAATAATAACCTCAACCGGTCTTCTTGATTATAATCCCAAGACTCTGATTTTCACCGATAAGATGTTTGACGGGAAACACTGCTCGGTAAAAATATATTTTGCTACACAGACATATGCCGATTATAATCTTAAGATCACATTCAGATCAGTTTCTGAATCTTACTACAAATACAAGGAAAGACAGTATGCATATTTGTTCAGCCTGGAAAATGACATTTTCAGCGGGATGAGTGATCCAATCAACCTTTATTCAAATATTAAAGGTGGTTATGGAATTTTTGCTGGCTTTTCATCAGATGAAAAAATAATTACTGTCTCAGGCAAATGATAAAGAAGCTAATCATATTTCTGTCGCTTTTTGAATTGTTTACTAATGTATATTCTCAGAAGATCACCATTAGTGGTTATGTCACAGATGCAGCTTCTGGAGAAATAATTGCTGGGGCAACTATAACAACTGCTGACTATTTTAATTATGCAATCTCAAATAGTTATGGTTATTATATCCTGACCCTGAGTCGATCAGAAGATTCTGTTAAAATTCAAGCCTCTTTTGTTGGCTTTTCTCCCTCATCCTTTACCATAATACCTTATCAGAACCTGAAGGTGGATTTTGCATTAAGGAGCAGTAATTTACTTGATGAGGTGATTGTAAGCGCTGAAAAAACAGCTACATATGAAAGGAGAAAGGAAATGAGTATAGCTACTGTGCCCATATCAAAAGTTACTGCCATGCCATCTCTTGGAGGAGAAACCGATGTCTTAAAAACCTTGCAACTAATGCCAGGTATCCAATCAGGTAATGAAGCATCAAGCGGCTTATATATCCGTGGTGGAAGTCCTGATCAAAACCTGATGGTAATCGACGATGTTCCGGTTTATTATGTCAACCATTTGGGTGGATTTGTATCAACCTTAAATTCGGATGCGATAAACAGCATGAAACTAGTAAAAGGTGGTTTCCCTGCTCATTACGGGAGCAGACTATCCTCGGTTGTTGATATTAAAATGAAAGAGGGAAATATGAAAGAGTTCCACGGGAACGCAATGATTGGGATGATAGCCTCAAAGATTATGATTGAAGGTCCCATTAAGAAAGACACTACTTCCTATATGATTTCATTACGGCGATTCATGTATGATCTAATTACAAGACCATTAACAAGAACAACTTCATTTAATGGCACTTCGATCGGATACAATTTTTATGATCTGAATGCGAAGATTAACCATATTATCTCGCCAAAGGACAGGCTCTATCTGAGTTTCTATTCAGGAGGAGATAAAGTACTTACCAGGCAAAAAACTCAAACGGACTTAAACAAGATGATTCTTGAATGGGGAAATATTCTTGGAGCTTTCCGATGGAACCATCTGTATGGAGATAAACTTTTTTCTAATCTAACCTTATATTCAACCAGATATCGGCTTGCTAATGACTTCTCCAGAACTTTTACCCGCAATAACATTAAGGAAAAGACATCTGCAAGCTACTGGTCGGGGATTATTGACTTATCAGTAAAAGCTGATTTCGATTATTATGTTAAACAGAATTACAAGATTAAATTTGGTGGCACTTCAATTTTCCACCATTTTAATCCTAACACAACAACTTATCATTCTGTCGAAAACAGTGCAGTTGTAGATACCAGTTTTGGCAGTAAGAAGCAGAATGGCTTCGAGAACGCAGTATATCTTGAAAATGAAATTTCAATTGGTACAAGGTTATTTACAAACATTGGTTTAAGGGTTACAAAATATCAGACACCAAACCGTAACTATGTTTCATATGAGCCTCGCTTTCTTTCAACTTTCATGATTTCCGAAAACACTCTCCTGAAAGCTTCATATTCTTCAATGAATCAATATATCCACTTACTTACAGGATCCAGTCCGAATATGCAGAATGATATCTGGGTTCCTGTAACCGATGCTGTTGCACCCTCATTGTCGAAGCAGTATGCCATCGGATTGGAAAAAACAGTTAGAGACGAGATGTATGAGATAAGTTTGGAGGGTTATTATAAAACAATGAATAACCTTATTACATACAAAGATGGTGTAGCTATTCTCTCATCTGCCTCCGACTGGCAATCCCAAGTTGAAATTAATGGTAAGGGAAAGTCTTATGGTTTGGAATTTCTTCTTCAAAAAACAAAAGGTTTGGCTACAGGATGGATAGCATATACATACTCTAAAACAACCCGACAGTTTGAGAATAAAAATAATGGAAAACCATATCCTTTCAAGTACGACAGGACACACGATATTAGCATTGTGTATCAACAGAAGATAAAAAGTAATATTCAGTTTTCTGCAACATGGGTTTTTGGAACCGGCAATCCATATACACTTGCAACGGGAAAATATAAAATGATGCCTGAGGTAATCAATGAATTAATTAATGAAAGCAACTATTTAAATTATGGACAGGTATATAATGACCTGAACTCATACCGGATGCGCGCTTATCACAAGCTCGATATAGGAGTCAATTTTTACAAGAAAGTAAAACGAGGCGAAAGAATTTGGAACATAAGTATTTATAACCTCTATAACCGCCAGAACCCGTATTACTATTTTCTTGATACATCTTATCAATTTGACGAGCAAGGAAGGATAATACCAGAAGCAACCAAAACAGTATTAAAACAGCAAAGCTATTTCCCGATTATTCCTTCATTTAGTTATAGCCTAAAGTTTTGATGGCC
>JAHFZE010000263.1 GCA_020854785.1 Methanomethylovorans sp. | reverse complement strand
ATTTTTGTCATCCGCTATCTCTGCAAAGGCTTTCATATCTTTCTTGCTTTGTACTGCACCGGTGGGGTTCGCGGGAGAATTGATGATTAATGCCTTTGTATTGGAGCTAATCCTCTCCACTATGGCTTCAGGACGGATGGTAAGTTCATCATTCAGGGGGATATTGAATACTTTCCCTCCCATCATGTTCACAAGAGCGTTGTAGGAAACAAATCCAGGATTTGCTATCATCACTTCATCCGCAGGGTTTACAAGAGAGGCAATGGCAAGTTCAAGAGCTTCTGAGGCTCCAGAAGTAACAATGATCTCCGAAGGATCAACAGCAAAGGAGTTCTCTTTTTTAAACTTATTGCTCAATTCCTCTCGAAGTTCTGTAATTCCAGGACCAGCTGTATATGCAGTGAATCCCGAGTTTATCGCATCTATGGCTGCCTGCTTGATGTGTTGTGGTGTATCAAAATCAGGTTGTCCAAGTCCAAGATTTATCGCATCTGAACCTGCAGCTTCGAACATCTTCCTGATCCCTGATATGTTCATATTGAGGACCCTGTCAGCAAACTTTGACCCGGACATATTCTTCAATCCTTTATTCCAATTTATTATGCCTTGATTTGAGATCCTCTTCAGAAGCACCTGTGATGTAGATCAGTTCTGCTATGACCCCATCAAGAAAAACAGTTGCAGATGTTTCAAAAGATGTTCCAAGTGGTGTAAGATATGCGTACTCTCCTCTTAGGTGCCTTTCAACATATCCGCCGGTATCTTCTTTTGTTCTTCCTGCAATCTTCACTACGGTATTGGATATTTCTCCTAATGCAGAATCTTCGTTAGAAGTGATGGTGATGAGTTTAGCACCTATCTCTTTTGTGATCTTTCCCAGGTTAGCCATAGAACGTGTCTGTCCAGAGCCGGATATGGCAACGACTGCATCTTCTTTTGTCACTGCGGGTGTTGTTGACTCTCCTACAACATAAGCTGTAAATCCAAGGTGCATAAGCCTCATGGCAAAGGCCCTTCCTACAAGCCCTGATCTGCCAGCTCCCATGACAAAAACTGCCCTTGAATTTATTATATGTTCAAGCATTTCTTTAATACTTTGGCGGTCAAGTTCAGCCACCACTTTTTGGAGGTGTTTTGCCATCAACTCCATTGATGAAATCAAATACTCGCATTCAGTTACTTCTAATCTTTTTTGTATCATTTTCTCACTTGCCTTTGCGCTTAGAAATTTGATGTGCTCTTGCTCTCATCCTTATAGGTTATATTTTTTAGTTTCCATTCCTCTATGTTGCGCAGTTCCTGATACAATCTCATAATATTGGTATAATCGCCCGCCCAGTATATATCGATCAGTACATTTTTTTCCTTCAGTTCTTTAAATATTGAATCTGCCTGATATATCAGGGCCTTATTACTTGAGAAGGGCACATTAAAAGTTGCCCTATATCCCCCTTCGAATCTAGCATAGGATATCAATACATATCCATAACTTTCATAAACAGTGATGTCATCAAAGCTGCAAATGACCTCTTTTTCGTGAACTGCCAGCTTGTCAACATTGGATATACAGGTGAGAACTTTCCATATCACTGTTCCTGGAGTGGTTCTCCCAAACCATACTGATATCTTTCCATAACTACATACTATATTAACATCGTCCCTTCCCATTTCCATGGTACAAAGGGACTGAGCAGGAGATATTATTATTCCAGTATTGTCTGCAGGTTCCATCTTGCTCACGGTCTGCACTTATCATCAGCTTTTATTTATGAGCTGATAGAAGTGCACTGATCATATTCCTATCCTTTTTGAGGGTTTTAAGCTGATCTGCAGGCCCCACTACTGTGAGTCTTGTACGGACAGTGTGTTTCTTAAGTATTTTTCCAAATATTGATGTATCATCTTTTGATGGATAACTCTCCATCTCTATTCCTGAGAACCCGTCTGGATCTATCAGGGTCATTGTCATTTCTATGAGGCTTGCCTCTTCTTCAGGTGTTAGACCTTTTTCCAGTACAAGGATCTTGCCGCTTCTGACCTCATCGATAATGAATCTCACTTTTTCAACTGGGGCCATCTCAGCCAGTTTTTCTTCAGATATAAGGTCCATCTGGATTCCCTGCATTTTCATCACCCAAACCTTTTTGCAATCTCTTCATAGAGAGTATCTATATTCTTTCCTTCAAGCGCGGATATAGCTACCATAGGGTGCTGAGGGAATGCATCTCTTATTGTGGAAGGGGATGATTCGGGAAGATCTATCTTATTGGCAGCTATCAAAAGGGGTAACTTCCTTGCTTCCATGTTGCCTATCACTGTGACGTTAACCTGGGTGTATGGATCTTCCGTGGCATCCATCACAAGTATGACCCCATCAAGATTGTCAAGCCATTTCACAGCTTCAATGACTCCTTCAGTTGCTTCTTTTGCTCTTCTTTTCGCTTCATTTTCTTCCATTCCATGTTCCATGAACTCATGAAAATCTATTTTTGTGGCAAGACCGGGTGTGTCTATTATGTCGAGGGTTATAGAATGCCCGTTTGCCTTGATAGTCACACCTTCGCGGCGTCTTGCACGGCGGGTTTCATGTGCTATATGGGATACAGAACCCATTGCATCGCCTGTCCAGTCTCGCAGAATACGATTTGCAAGTGTAGTCTTTCCGGCGTTAGGCGGACCATAGATGCCTATACGTGCGTTCTTTTTTCGAAAGAGCTTTTTAAAAAAGTCAGAGAAATTTTGCTTGAATGATGTAATTACGCCCATTTATTCCCTCCTGGAGATCCAGCTCATGAAACGTGAAATGTTATTTTTCTATAATAATCCTTTGATTTATAATAGTTATGTATCTTTGTTCTGTTTTTCTCTTATCTTTCTCATTCATGTGAGGCAGCCATGGCTGAATTGATAGCTATTTCTGCTATATTCGCCCCGTAATCGCCAGTTCTCTCTATACTGTCCATAACAATACCTAATGCCACTATTGCTTCATGGGATTCTATCTTCAAAATGTACTGATCAAGCTTATTTATCTTTGGTTTCAGTGCATGTTCTCTCTCTATTACTTTATTTGCAAGTTCAGCATCATGGTTATAGAGTGATTCCATGGAATCTTCAACTATCTGACGGGTTGCCTCAGCAGCTTTTTCTATCATTTCCATTATGTTTCCCGGGATCGCATAGTCCATATTCATAGCCATATTAGCTATCTTTTGTGCGTGGTCTGCAATACGTTCAAGGGGACCTGCTGCCATGCGAAGGTCATGGTATTCATCTATTGATGTTTCTGAAGTGTCAGGAAGCTTGGTACCTTTGAGCACCGCACGGAATTGTTTTGCTGTCAGAAGGAATAACCTGTCAACATCATCATCTCTTTGTATAACGTCAAGTGCCAGATCCTTATCATTGGTCTTTAGTGCTCTGATAGCATCTTTTTGCATCGAGTTGGATAAAAGGAACATTCTTCTAACGCTCTTTTTAATTGATATCTCATTGGGATTGAGCAAATCCTTTATAACAACTTTTTTTCCAGTTTCTTCTATTATTTCAGGCCCGATCAATTTATAACACATCTCTCTTATGATGTTCTTCTGTTCAGCCAACATTTTCTCTGACTTTATTTCTAATATGTCTGCACCTACCAGGTAGGCTGCTATGATGTCTCTTATCAGGATCTCGCCCATCCGATCAGTGACGTCAAGCTGTGTCTTTCTTATTGGGTGAGTATCCTGTATAGGGTCTATCACGAGCTTACCGTCCGGTTGTGGCGAAAGCGAGAGGCGGCTTCCAGTCCTTATGCCTACTTTGTCCGCCCATTGCTTTGGCAATGAAACTATATAGGTTGACCCACCAGTCTGTTGAACTTTTCTTGTCTCTATGACGATCCCTCTTTTTACTTAGGTTTATAGGATATATGGAATTTAGGTTTGTATATATACATTTGTCCGGTACAAGCAAAATAATATATAATTAGAAATATTATTTTAATCCATGAGATATCTGCCCATAAAATCTTATGACCTTGTCCTCCTTAGAAAGATCATGCCTATCATATGCATCATTGTTCCATGGGAATTCTATTTTTACAATACAGGCTGGGGCATTAAATTCTCATTTTTCTATGCTAATTTTGACATCATCTACGGTACACTTTTTGTGAATGTTGTGAAACAGTTATCTATGTTGTCTTATGGGGGATTAGCTCCTTCTTTTCGCACCATCTCCTGGTTTTTGGGTGCATTGATCTGTGTGGTAGTATCTATCAATGAGCTTTTTAGGGAGGATCTTTTGAAAACTCTCAGTTTACGTACATCTGGTTATCTCTTTATATTGTGTTCAATGTTCAACCTCCTGGGTTCTTTTGTTGTCTGGAGTAATTCTTTCAGGACAATACCAGTGGTTTTCTTGTTTTTCTTATTTGCAGCTTATATATATTTTTATAACAGCCAAAGGAGTATATCGAATAAACATTGATGTACCTGGAAGCTACTTCCTTTGTTCCAGGCGACATATTAAATAGGTACTAAAGCACCTGTGTCCTTTATTCATTGGTGAAGGTATGAATGTGAATAGCAAGATCATAGACGGTGTAGAGATCACTTGGCTCGGGAATGCTTGTTTCAGACTTCGTGGGGAAAATGTAACTATATACTTGGACCCGTATGGTTTATCAGGCGATTTTCCTTTTGAAGATATGGCGGATATCATCCTTCTTACTAGTGAGTATCCTCAAAGCTTTGATCCGGATTCCATACGTATTGTAAGAAATAGCAACACTACCACGCTGTTACCTGAAAATATATCCCTTCAATTCAGGGGTGATGCACGGCGTGTTGAAGCGGGAGATGAATTGGTGGATGATCTCTGTATCAAAGGTATTTCCATAGAAGTAGTGCCTTCCTATAGGCCCGATGCGCCCAAAGAAGCAGGTGTCGGATATGTCATAACCATTGGTGGTAAAAGAATATATTATGCAGGTGTCACAGGTCTTATCCCTGAGATGCAGGCAATTTCAGCGGATATTGTCATGCTTCTGATCGGTGACTGTACTATGAATGCAGAACAAGCCACTGAAGCTGTGGTCATGCTCTCTCCTCAAATGGTCATTCCTGTATGTTATAAATGTGCGGGCATTCTCGCTGCTGATATAACTGCTAGTATACAGGCTTTCAGAGAAAACGTATCGAGAGAAGCTCCTCATGTCGAAGTGTTGTTTTATCAAGAGTGATCATCTGGTATTGCAATATGTCCCGTTCTAAAAAAAAAAGTAAGAACCTTGCCAAGGATCTAGCCATGGAACGTATTGAAAGGCTCTTTGAATTGGCGGATGTGGAGTACCGTTCAAACCCTGCAAGGAGTAATGAATATGTTTCTCTTGCAAGAAAGATTGGAATGCGCTATCTTGTGAGGTTACCTCGGAAGCTGAAGGTTCGATATTGTAGAAAGTGTGGGAGTTATCTTGTTCCTGGAAATAATTGCAGGATACGTCTCAAAGGAAGATATATGGCAATAACCTGCCTAAAATGTGGTGATGTAAAACGTTATATCTATCACTCTGCAATGGCTTCAGAGCCTTTAGCTGATAAACCGGTTCAAAAAATGCATGATCAAATAGGTAGTAATGAATAT
>JAHFZE010000006.1 GCA_020854785.1 Methanomethylovorans sp. | reverse complement strand
CTGCGTACGGAAGATAAAGAGGTGTCATTCACCTTTTCAGTGGAGGCAACTATAAAGATCTCATTGTTTCCATGCACCAGTTCCACTGAAAAGTAACCGGGATGGAAACAGTCCTCATGGGGATCATAACCTCTTTTCATTTCCAGAGGATATTCAAAATTATAGTACCAGTCGACACAAGAAATGTAACCAGCATTCGAGGCAAGATGCAGTCCTATTTTGTTGCCTTCTCTTGTATCGGTATTCAGCGATGTGCCATACCTGGATGAGGTCTGCGATATTCCTTCATGCCTTCGTGTCAATCCATGAAAATCCCTCATGTTCACAAGGGGATGTATACGCATAGTACAGCTTGCTTTTTCCGGAGGCACATGAATGTTGTACATGAAGAACACAGTGTTCTTTCCATGTTCCATGAACAATGTCTTATTTATCTGTACACCATCCACATCGTATTTCCATGCCGGCACAGGTTCGTCAGTGAATTCCTGGATATACCTGAAGCCCTGAGGATGGACAGCACCGGGATATCTATGGCAGGCAAGCTCATGTGTAACGTTGTTGATTAGTATCTCTTCGTCAAGGGCTGACAAAAGCACCATCCTGTCGACAGGAGGTTCCATAGATGCCACCAGTGACCCATGATATTTTCTGGTGTTCATAAAAGACAGGGTAGATGAGGCGTATCCTCCCAAACCATTGGTCACCAGCCATTCTTTCTGGCACAGTTCACCTATATTGTCCCTGCCGGCAGAGAATATGTTCCCCTCATATCTTTGCATCACTTGTTCCCTCCGAGAATCTTTCAAGAAGAAGTATGTTGTCTATCATCAGAGCACAGCTCCAGCCCAAGGGTATGGCCCAGGCAGGATAGCCCTTGTGCTTGTCTACCTGTTCAGGGAGCATGCCAGTGCTGGTGGTTCCTTTCAGTGTCCATTTGATATAGTTCACGGCTCCCTGTATAAGTTTTGAGACCTCGTTCTCAGTACCAGGTTCGCTGCGAAGTGAGTTTGCAAGGGTGAGCTTTGCCTTAGATAACCATAAAGTTGTCACTATCCAGGGATTGCCTTCAATGTACCTGTCGTTCTCATATCTTTTTATTCCATGGTATCCATTGACACTCACGCTAAGTCGGTTTTCTATGATCCTGATCATTGAGCGGATCATTTCTCTTTCTTTAGGATCAGCAGGTGAAAGCATATTGAACGGTGCGAAAGTGCCGATCATACTTGCATCTACTGTCGTATCCAGCTTCCCATCAGCAAGGCATTTTGCGAAATATCCTTCTTTAAGCCACATTTTTTCAATTGTCCTGGTCTTTACGAACTCAGCTCTTTCAAGCCAGCGTGAAGCAAGACCTGGTTCATTGTAAACCCTTGCCAGGCAGGCAGCACCTCTCAGACCGGCATATATAGCCGCAGATGTATAAGCGAACGATCCGGCGTATGACTCCCACAGGTCCAGACAGGGATCATGCAGTCCATTGGTCGTGCGCTTCATCAGATATTCAGCGCCTGTGAGGACCGTGATCCAAACACTCTCTAAAAATTCTGCTCTTTCCAGTCCTTTTAATGTATCATGGAATGTGAACATTGCATGGAGTGTAGCTCCAGTCTCGTCTATCTGGGTCGAATGGTCGAAATTTCCCCATGAAGGAGCTGTGTTCCCATCAAGCCAGTACCGCTGGAACCAGGAACCATCAGAAAGCTGTGTATACCTGCACCAATGGAAGAACTTTGCACAGTATTCAGGATATCCTGCATTGAGCAAGGCCATTGCTACTTCAGATACATCTCTGTTCCAGCAATATCCATAGCCGCCGCACATCTCAAAATCGTGGTCGAACTCAGGTGCAGCCACAAAAGAACCATGAATGGGATCATTCAGAAGGTCGAGGGTGAGAAGACAGCGGTTAAAAGCCTCTATTACCTGTTGTTTGGTCTCAGGCACGTTATCTAATACTGAAAGCCTTATGAGGTCCTTTTTTGAAAGCCAGCTGATCCACTCCTGCCTTGCGTTCTCCAGCATGTTATCCACTGGCTCCTGCACGAGTTCCATCATCATCTTGTACAGGTGTGTTCTCTTCTGTGCAGCTCCTATGAATACTGTTATCTCCTTGGACTCTCCGGCTTTGAGTTTAAGGTCCCATCCTACGACCGTGTTCAGATAACCAATATCTTCCTTATTGTTGTGCAGCCTGCCATCTTCCATGTCATAGCGTGCATTGGTCCACCATATTGTGTCCATTGCCTTGCCCACCTGCCACTCCTCAAAAGGAGGACATGCCATGATACCTATATAATTGTCCTGCCAGTACTGCGTAAGCAGCCGCACATCAGGATCGCAGAAAGCCGAGTTCTTCTTGTGCATTTCTCCCACACAAAGATTGGAATAATAGAAGAGTGTGCCATTAATGTCCCTTTCAGTGCTGATGGTATACCGGCGCACCATCACAGATGCTCTTTGATGTGCGAAATCCATGATCTTTATCTTAATACCGGTCCCATGTACGAGCTCAGTGATGACGATGTTGGTATCTTCAAGATAATGCTGTGTGGAATACCACTCATGCTCATTGGTCCATATAAGCCTGTTGTCGATCTGCAGGCAGACAAGTGATTCTTCAACATGCTGCGCATAATCCCGGCGGGGATAGAAAAAACCGAACAGTTCGCCTTTCTTGCCCATGGTGACAAGGATCTTGTCATTACCCAGGATCACATTAGGTTGCCTGATCACCGGATCTCCTCTTTCATAATGTGTTCCGG
>JAHFZE010000036.1 GCA_020854785.1 Methanomethylovorans sp. | reverse complement strand
GGAAGAGAGCCGGTTCTCTGTTCCATCTTCTCAGCGACCGTAATATGAGGCTGTTTGTTCTTATAGTGCTCACGCCTCTTAGAGTACATGCGCGTCATGGTCAGATCGTCTATAATATCCTTATCCTTTGTGACATCGAGGTTACGGATAGAATCTACCACTTTCCTCACATGCCGGACTGCTGCCTCCACCTCGCCTTCCTTAAGCACGAGTTCAAGTACTCTGTTCAAGGTCTTGGATGTCAGCTCACACCAGTCTCTGCGAACGGTTTCCATGCCTTTTACTTTTATGCCATCTTTCCAGCCATCACCAGAGCGCTCAAAAACCCAAATAGCATATCTTTTCTTGGCTATGAAGAGGGCACGTTTTGCTATGGACTCAAACTCCAGTTCCATAGGATCAGGCAAAGAAGCTGAAACTATGCCTGAGATCTTTTTGCCTACAAGCTCTGCATCTTCAAGTGATATCTCTTTTTTTCCTGTGCATTGCACAAAGACACTGTCAGTATCTCCATATACTACAGAAAGGGAAAGTTCCTTGTTCTGAGGATCTGGTGCTATCTCATTTTCCAGATAGGATTCACCATCCATGAGGTAAATGGTGTGTATAGTATCCTCTATAAGTGAACGCGTAGTGAGGATATTCTCTCTGCCAAAGCTTGTGACAGCATTGGCCAGAGTGAGACTGTATAAACGTGCACGAGTGTAACCTGCATAACCATAAAAGCTGTTCAGCAATATTTTCATAGCAAGCTGGGTTGCATCAAGAGCTCTGTATTCATCCTCATTGGATACGCCTTTCATGAGCTTCTTGGTCTCTGTCCTTCTGTTGAGCAGATTTTCCAGGATAGCAGGCATGATACCTTTTGAAACGTCTGCTGTTACAAATCTCCCGCCTGATGGCGGAGTAATGGTCTTGCCTTCTTCAGGGACATCTTTCTCAACGACAGTTGTGTAGCAAAGATTGTGAGCCATCATTATAGTAGGATACAGGGACTTGTAATCGAGTATTACTACGTTCTCAAGAAGTCCTTTTTTAGGCTCCAGCACTTCACCCCCTTTTAACCCCTCACTGCTCTTGTTCCTGGCATAGACAAGATCATCATCTGGTTTAGGAGGTATCACCCGATCCCTAATGCGACATTCACGCAGCAAAAGGTTCTCCACCATGGAAGTCTGGCCACCATCAATAACTTCCTGCAAGAGGGAACCGCTTACTCTGGAGATGGCTATGTACCTGTCAAGTAACTGGAGTTTCATGACCAGCTCCATGGCAAGTTCGGAGTCTCGCCTTGCATAATCTATGAACTTGAGAAGTTTTTCACCTTCATCATTCCAGTGATCTTCCATTTCGGATGGTGCCACATCGAGTTTCTCCCGTTCCAGCAGCTCTTTGGACACATTACGTAAGGTATACCTCTTTAAACTGAATTGGCTGCGGATGAGAGGGAGGACATCGACAACAACCCTTCCTGTCAAAGAGATGAGAGTCATTGTTCCTATCTTCCGGTAGCTCATTGGCCTTCCGTCGCGCCCTGAACCCGAGTCAATTGCAGCACCTGAGTCAGAGAGGATTTTGACCCTGTCACTGATATAAGGTATATCAAAATCGTTGATGTTGTAACCCAATAAGACATCCGGATCATAGTTCCTTATGATCTCGAAGAAACGCATGAACATAGATACTTCGTCTTGTTGCGGCTCTACATCAGAACCTGCACCTGAAACTGGTTTTGCCACAAGTACGATCGTTTCGTGACCATTGTAGGCCGGGGTAAAAGTGAGGCTTATCATGATCACAGGAGAGGTATCCGGGGAAGGCATGGAGCCGCCTATAGGCAGGCATTCGATATCAAAGGAAAGGAACTTAAGGGGAGCATTGGGGAGCTTATCCACTTCGACAGGCTGCCTGTCCAAGCAGACAGTGTCACAGTATATCTTACCCCCTGGATGGGCTTCCTGAGAGGGAGAAACAGATACCCAGCCCATGCCATGTAGTCCCCTGTCGATCAAAAAACGGTTCCGGAACAGTATGTCCGTTTCGTATACCTCTTTTACTCCGGGGATCTGCAGTATATCGTCACGGATCTCAGGAACATGCCTTGGCTCATAGGTCGTGACCTGTATCATAGGCTTTTTGGACTTCTGATAACCTACTGGCTCAAACCTCTGGACGATCTCGACACTCTTGACCACCTCAAAACGTTCCTTTATGAGCTTGCAGATCAGGTCAAGCTCACCGGAAGCATTCACATAAAAATAGGGTTCAAATCCCGGCACATAACAGCAGGCACTCTTACCGTCCTCAGCTCTGCCGAAGAGGCGCACAACAGGAGCATTGCCTTCGGTTACATAGTCCGCATCCAGGATCTGAAAGTTCATGAGGCTATGTACCTGCTGACAACATATATGGTTTACGCGATATAGGAAAGAGAACTGAGAAAAAGTAGAATAAAAAAGTAGAATAAAAGAACTTATGTAGCTTTTCTGAGTACAACAAAAATGTATTGAACTAAAAATTATTTAGTGCCCGGAGCGTGACTCGAACACGCGACCTCCAGATATCTCAGGAGATTTGGACGCACTCGTTAATTTTCCCTATGAGTCTGGCGCCCCAACCGACTAGGCTATCCGGGCATAGCGTAGCATCTAGAAGGGTATTTTCATATTAAAGCGTATCGATTGAATTCGCACATGAAAAAAACATAGATGTACAGGACATGGTCAGTATCCTGTAGCCTTTGCAAAGTCAAGCCCTACAGCAGGATCCTCAGAGTTCCCCTCGATGATGAAGACAAAGTTCTCGTTATTCCAGAAATACTTGTATCTTGGAACTTGTTTACCACCTACGGTAGAATAACTCATGCCCCTTGTAGCTCTATGATCACTAAATTCAACCTCCTGGAAAGTATCGTTGTTTCTGAGGGTTTTGAACGTAGCCTTGTAATTAGTAAGGAAAGACTCTGCAGATATGACATCTGTGAACTTTATCGCTGTGACGTAATAATCGAGATTTGTACTTTTATAGACACCTTCAGCAGCTTCTACGACATTTTCTCCTTTGGCATATTCCTTGTTCACAATATCCGTAGTTACTGATCTGGTACCAAGGTATTCAAAACCGGAGGGAATATCCTTAACTACCACAAGTTCAGAAACGTTTTCTACTGGGATAGCCGGGCCATCAGAGGAATTATCGTTATTGTCGCTCCCTTTGAATATGCAGCCGGAGAAACCCATGAACAATACTACGAAAATCAACACTAAACTCAACTGTTTCTTCATGGTATTACCTCGGATGTAAATACACCGCTAATACAAACTTCACTAGTTATTAAATTGATGTCCGACCAAAGAAGATGAAGGACATTTATGGAGATATAAAAAAAGATATAGAAGAAGGGTTTAAACCCTTCTCATTTTATTTTAGTTCCTTCTGACAAGGTATGCAACTGCCAGGAGACCTGCAACTGCGAAGATCACTTCAAAGCCTGGAGTTCCTGGTTCTTCAACTGGAGTCTCGTTGGTTGGCTCTTCTGGAGTTTCCTCTCCTGGAGTGACTGGAGTCTCTTCACCTGGAGTGACTGGAGTCTCTTCACCTGGAGTGACTGGAGTCTCTGGAGTCTCTGGAGTCTCTGGAGTTGGTCCTTCACCAGTGATGGTGTACTCAGCGTATGGGTAGTAGCGGAGTGCATCAGCATCTGCAACCTTGAAGAACATGTTTCCAGCGATTGCTATGTCCTTGTTCTTGCTAAGGGTCATTACACCGTCGTTCCTGAGTTCAAGGAAATCGTCGCCGATCGTGGTGACCTCAAGTTCGCCAAAGGTGTCATCGCTCTCAATTACCATTGGTTCGTTGGATATGAGCCACAGACCTTCGATAACTGCAAGGCTGTCTACCTGACCCTGGAACACTTCCTTGACGTGGGCTCTCATGATGACTACATCATCTTCGCCGCCTACATCATCCTCTTCGTAATCCCAGGTGCTGTTCTCGACATCTGTGTTAGTTACTGTAAGGACCTGGTCATCAACGTATGCGCCGTCCTTGGTCAGCTCGAGCCAGACCTTGTTACCGTCTACATCGATCTGCTTGGGTGTGAGTGCATAGCCCTCACCGAGGTCAAGGGACTGACCGACCCTCAGAGTGTACTTGGTGTCACTGTCAAGCAGGAGCTTGGACAGAACATCTGGCTGGCCGTTCACTGGCACATATGCCTCTGCAAGGAAGCCCATCTTGGGGTACTCGCCTGCCCAGTCATCGTACTCATACCCTACGTTCTGGATAGTTGTCCTGTACCTAAGGGCATTATCTGCGATGGTCCTGGTACCGGTGACTGTAACATCCATTTCTTCAGATGAGATGTCTGCGTCGATATCATAGTAGAAGCCTGCGAATGTACTTGCATCCCAGCTGAAACTGCCGGTCGCAACGGAACCT
>JAHFZE010000227.1 GCA_020854785.1 Methanomethylovorans sp. | reverse complement strand
CTTGCGGGAAGTGGCTCCCAGGTATGGAGGTACTGGCGGTGGTCTTGCGGAAGCTGCCGGTGCAAGGATACCAGTGGCTGATTTTAAAGCATTCCTGAATGAGCTTGATGTTCGAATAGGTGAAGAAGAGCAAAGACTAAAAGAAGAACATATTATCGATAAGTGCCATTAAGCAACCGGAGATAATATGAAAAATAAAACGGACCTTGCTGATGGTGCCGAATTTGAGATCGTCTTTGTGGGCAGGTCCAATGTGGGCAAATCCTCTATCATCCGCAAGCTGACCGGCAGCAAATTAAGAGTGGGCAAAAGGCCCGGGGTTACCCTGAAACCCACACATGTGAGACTTGCCGATCTGCTGGTTACGGATATGCCTGGTTTTGGTTTCATGAATGGTGTCAAGGAACGTAAGCAGGATATCGTTAAGGATAAGATCGTGCATTATATAGAGGATAATGCAGAAAGGATAGATCTGGCGGTACTGGTGGTCGATGGCTCTTCATTTCTGGACATAGTGACCAGATGGGAAGAAAGGAATGAAATACCGGTAGATATCGAACTGTTCAAGTTCCTCAACGAGCTGGGTATCCCTGTGATTTTGGCTATAAACAAAATGGATAAGATAGAAGAAGCCATAGCTGACCACGTGCTTGACGATATCGTGGAGAAGCTTGGACTGCCTTCACCCTGGAACATGTGGCAGGAAGTTGTGGTACCTGTAAGTGCCAAACAGAACGACCTTAAGGATCTTGCTTCATGCATACGCCAACGCATGCATCTTGCAAGAAGGGATGATCTTTTCAGATATATCCACTGATCACATATTGTCCATCTGCATTTAACTCATCTTGCAAAGAAGCTGGCTCCCATATCCTTTGCTATTTTCTCGCAGGCTTCTATGTCAACATCAGGTACTTTTACAACGGTCATACGGGTACTGATACCCACACCAATACACTGACGTGCAAAAGTGAGCATGGCCTGATACGATCCGGCGAATATAGGTCTGCAAAGCTTCTCATATAATTCTTCGTTTTGTGCGTTCAGACTTACGGAAACTGCATTCATTCCGGCTCTCTTAAGCTCGTTCACAACGTCTAGATCCGGATTGATCAATGCAGCATGTCCGTTGGTATCAAGCCTCACCCTAATTCCCTGCTCATGGAGCCATGCTGTGATCCTGAGCAGAACTGACAGCCTGGCAGTAGGTTCACCAAATCCTGTAAAAACGATCTCCTTATACTTTTTGAGATCCAGTTCACTGAGGTGGCTGATCATGTCTTCCAGTGTGGGTTCCCTGGAAAGCCAGAGATCATACCCATAAACTCCATCTGAGATATCCCTTATGCAGAAAGTGCATCTGGCACTGCACCTGTTAGTGATGTTCAGGTAGAGGTTATTATGTACCTCATAGGCAAGGGTGTTTTTATGCCCCTGAGCAAGATCTTTTTTACCGTACAAGATCCTTTCTTTTGCTCCCCTAGTATTTTCACCCATTTTTTCCTCCCATGTGCCTGAAGGGATCACAAAGCTCCTATCCTTCATAGAGGGTGGTATATCCTTCAGGAAATACATCTGTGCAGTCATACCATTCTCCATATCCGTTTCTGATCTGAAATACCATTCGCCTTCATATCCATCAAGCTTGTATAATAAGTCACAATCTATATTATATATTTCTCCAGTAATTAAAGATATTTGTACGTCATGCAGCACACCTGGAAAAGGGCCAAGATCTATCAGAGCGTATTTACAAGCCGTACGTGCTTTGCATACAAAAGTGGCACATTCCATAAGCTTGTGGCTCACACCTTCTCGTTTTAAGGTGCCATAAACAAAAAGATACATGTCAGCCCATACCCATATTTAGTCTGTGCAGGGTCTTTTTCACAGGATCGGGCAACTGGCCGCACTGTATGGCTTTCATTTGTGCAGGTGAGATAGCCTTGATGGCCGTGTTCATCAATCCATCCGAAAGCATGAGCCTATCCATTAATTTACGTACATGGACAGCGGTCCTGATCTCCAGTCCCATCTGGGCTCTCCATCGTTTATCATAATCTTCAAGCCTGCATTTCCCTTGCAGGAAATCAGCAGCAGATTCGCCTGCGATCTTACCTCCGACCATGGCTGTGGATATGCCTCCGCCGTTCGTGGCAATGAGATGCCCTGCTGCATCCCCTGCAATGAGAGTATCTTTTGTGGCAGTGACCCTGGGTGCCCCCCCCACTGGTACGAGTCCGGAAATAACAGATATGATGTTTCCTTCCTTTAACTTTTCACTGGCAATGGGATGCTCGTACATGAACCTGTTCAGATAATCCCGTGCACACATATGATCTGCAAAGAGAGCTTCCCGGATACCTACTCC
The DNA here is from genome assembly GCA_020854785.1 of Methanomethylovorans sp. Classification (GTDB taxonomy): domain Archaea; phylum Halobacteriota; class Methanosarcinia; order Methanosarcinales; family Methanosarcinaceae; genus Methanomethylovorans. The sequence continues at coordinate 6,488 of JAHFZE010000227.1, read as the reverse complement.
AATATTGGCCCTGTCATCACCCTGGGAAATTATCCATGCATAGCCTCCGGGAACATAATCTTTCCCAAAATACATTTCCACAGCTTCTTTATCCACATCGACACCAGAAAGCTCATATTCAAAAGCTGTGCTTGTTCCCATGGGATCGGATTCTCTTAGCATACCTTTAGAAGCAGCAACTATGGAGTTCGGGCCATCGGCTCCAATGATCACCTTTCCCTGTACTTCGTATCTCCCGAAAGCACCATCCATGATCGCTCTGGTTCCGCTCACTTCCAGCACATTGGTCGCGATCAATAGATGAGCACCGGTCTTTGCAGCCACTGAAGCAAGATGTTTATCGAACCTGCGCCTGTCAAGAGCATCGCCCTTTACTTTAAAACCTTTGGAAATGCCATTCGGAGCTATGAACCGTTGAAAAGAAGTTGTGGCATGTAAACAGCCTGAGGGGTATTCCTCAAGGGTGAAAGGTAGTTCTGCACCGGGTATGAGTTCCTGTAGTGTTTCGATATGGGGCAGGAAACCACCACATTGCAGAGGCACTCCGATATCTTTCTTCTTATCGACCAACAGGACAGACATGCCTCGCTGGGCTGCATAGGTAGCGGCAGTGGAACCGGCAGGACCAGCCCCTATTACAATGATGTCATAGGATTTTTCAGGGATCATGCATCTCAATAATCTTTTTGGGAATAGAAGAGTTGTTCATGATATTTAATTATTGAGCAATGTATCTAAATGATCTGGAACCATTATTGGTTTTTGTTCGACATATTAATATGTCCCCATAACAAGAGAAAAGGTATCATAGATGGATCAAAATAAAAAGTGCTGGCTGGTGAATACCGGATACTGCGGAAAAAGGACAGAAGCTTGTCTGGAACAGGGAGTTGTGACCATTGATATTGAGATCCATCTGATGGACGAACTTGCTGATGATATAGCCAACCTGAAATACATTGATACGAAAAGCTCGAACTTTGAATATCTGCGCGAAGAATACAGGAAAATGGATGACAAGTTCAGAGCAGAAATTGCGGAAGAGTTTGAAAAGATCAAATTGCCAGAAGGTTCTTTGGAAGAATTACAACAACAAAAGCTCGAACTTCTCACATCCAGGCTTAACCGGTTAAGAGAAGAGGCACGTCTTTTGCGGGAAACCATGAAAGAGTTTGACAGATTTGAAAAGCACGAACGCATAAAGGAACTTATAAGATCTCGGTTGTGTTATATTGGAGAAGCTCACCTCAACAGCTGGTCCGAAGACATATTTTGTTTTGCCAATGATATCCATAATGGAGATCTTGTGATCATGCCTCTCACGGATGAAGGGGCTTTTGCTGTGGGAAAAGTAAGGGGAGGGTATGAATATGTAGAAAATGCCCTTAACCTTCGACATGTAAGGGATGTTACCTGGATAAAAGAAAAGGTACATCTGCCACAAATGAACAAAATCTTGGATGTTCCCAGAAGAGTAATGCTCATAGAAGGGGAACTTAAGGTATCGTTAATGGATCTGCTGAACAAGCAGTAATTGTTGGAACAAGAGGGAGCATTAATTATCCTCTAAACTTATATTTTTGTTACAAAGGTCCTATTTGCAACGTGAGTTTAACATATGTATGTGTGAAAAAAGTTTTGCATAATCTGCTATTTATATTTTGCCTTCCTATTCTTACTGACAGATTAGATAGTTTTTTTAAGTGGGTGCCATAACTGCCGTTCATAGCCCTATGTTTTTGTTTGTTATAAAGTATACAACCGAGTATTTTATATAGATAATAATATATTTATTTGCTGTGTTCGTTATTTATATTTTACCAAGGTGAGAAATTGAAACTGCAGAACATCAATTTAAAAACAAAACTTATGCTCTATATCGTGCTTGGTGTCACACTTGTAATGTGTGCTTCCAGTTACGTGATCATCTCCCAGGTAACGGAGCAGGCAAATGAAATGGCCTATGCAGAAGCAGAGAATACTGCATTAGCTCATGCACAGGCATTCGATGGCAATCTTCAGAGGAATGTCATCGTTGCAGAGACCCTTGCAAGCACCATGGAAAACTACAATTCCGGAAACAGGGATGAAGTAAGTGCTATAGTAAAAGACCTATTTCTTACTACTCCGGGTGTAGTAGGAGCCTATGTGGGTTTTGAACCCAACGCTTTCGATGGCATAGACGATCAATTTGTCAACGCTGTAGGTCATGATTCCACGGGGAGGTTCATTCCTTACTGGAATACCCTGGGCGGCTCACTTGTACTGGACCCGCTTGCAGACACTGGAACTTCTGATTATTATCAGCTGCCTCTAAAAATGAAACAGACCGTTGTTCTTGAACCTTTCATGTATGATGGTGTCCTGATGGTGAGCTATGTGGTTCCGATAATCAAAGACGGCAAAGCTATAGGAATCAGCGGTCTGGACGTTTCACTCAATAAGATAGACAGCGAGGCAGGAAAGATCTCTATATATGATACAGGTTACGCTTTTATGACCAGCAGGTCAGGTGTTTTTCTCTCTCATCCAGTCAACAAGGACTGGATAGGAACCAGATCCATCAAAGATGTAAATGCCCCTGGCTATGCAAAGATGGCACAGGACATCAGTGCTGGTAAGAAGGGAACTATAGCATCCATAGACCCTGTGAACGGCAAGCAGGTGGTATTGTTCTATGAACCAATACCTTCCTCAGATTTTGCATTGGTGCTGTCCGTTCCGGAAGAAGAGATGCTTGCCGGAGTTACAGCCCTGAGGAACAACTTGATCATCATTTCAGTTGTTGCAATTGCTTTTATGGCATTTGTGGCTTATCTGATCGCAAGGTCCATAACGAATCCTATTAACAGAATAGTTGAGGATTTCAACCAAATATCCAATGGGGCAGTAGAAGGGAAATTGGATATAAGGGCAGACACTGATGTTGATATAGACTTCAAAGGAATTCCTGCCGGACTGAACCTTATCATGGACAACATGAACAAGATGGTCAGGCTGATAGGAGTAAATGCAGCCAATATTGCAGCTTCTGCGCAGGAGATATCTGCCGCTTCTGAGGAGATGACCGCTTCCTCCACAGAGATCACATCCAATGTTGGTGAGATCGCAAAAGGTTCGACCAGCCAATCGCAGAAAACAGAGGAAGTTTCCAGGGCCATGACAGATATGACCCAGAGTGTGCAGGAAATAGCTGTAAATGCCCAGAAGGCTGCAGAGACCGCAACTATCACCAGTGATACAATAAGGGATGTGGGCACACAGTCTGAGAACCTGATCATTCAGATGAATTCCATACAATCAGCTGTAGGTGAATCTGCTGATGTGATCCGCGAACTGGAAATGAAATCCAAAAAGATCGATGAGATCGTCAGCCTTATCACTAACATTGCTGATCAGACAAACCTGCTTGCTCTTAATGCAGCTATTGAGGCAGCAAGGGCTGGTGAACATGGCCGGGGATTTGCAGTGGTTGCTGATGAAGTGAGGAAACTGGCAGAAGAATCCCGTGATGCTGCAAAAGAAATTGCTGATCTGATAAAGGAAATACAGGTCGGTACTGAGAATGCAGTGGAGGCCATGGAAAAAGGTACTGAGCAGGTCAATACAGGATCCACCGCCCTTTCTGAAACTGTGCAGGCAGTGCAGTCCATTGTGGAAAGGAGTGGAAAGGTGGCGCTCATGGCGCAGGATATTGCAGCGGCTGCACAGGAACAGTCTGCAAGTATCGAGGAGATCACCTCATCAGTTGAAGAGATCTCAGCTATTTCCGAGCAGGCTGCCGCTGGCACACAAGAGGCTTCTGCAGCTGTTGAAGAACAGACGTCTTCAATGCAAGAGCTTGCTAAGTCAGCCCAGGAACTTGCCAAGCTTTCCGATGATATGCAAGCTTATGTAGCCCGCTTTTCATTGAAGGCTGAGGAGTAGGACACAAAAGTCCTTCTCTGTTTTTCTTTTTCTTCTTTTTAAAAAATATCCCATTTCAATGAATTGGGACTGTCTTTTTTATCTCTTCTTATCCAGACTTTTCTTTACTCCGTTATGATGGCAAAAAGTTCTTAAAGGCACAGGAGTATAGCAGAGACACTTTATCCATAATTACATTGATCAAAGGAACAGAGTTGATATATGTGGCAATAGAGAAAGGAGATTTCATAAGGATAACATATACTGGAAGGTTCGAGGACGGACAGGTCTTTGATACCACTAGCGAAGAGCTTGCAAAAGAGAATGGTATCTTCAATCCCCGTGGTATGTATGGAGGGGATGTTGTCATTGTTGGCTCCGGCCATACCATAAAAGGTCTCGATGAGGACTTTATGGGCAAGGAAGTGGGATATACAGGAACTTTGGAGATCCCTCCGGAGAAGGCCTTTGGAGTACACAACCCTGCTCTGGTGGAGTCTGTTTCTGTCACCAAGATCGCAACACAGCTTAAGGACACACGCCCATATCCAGGTATGGAGGTCGAAGTGGATGGCAAGAAGGGTGTTGTCCAAAAGATCATTGGTCGCAGGCTGCGTGTTGATTTCAACCACGCTCTTGCAGGCCGGACCGTCACCTACGAGTATACCATTGAAAAGAAGCTGGATGAACCCGAGGAAAAGGCCAGAGGGCTGCTTGCCCTGTATACAGGTGCTTCCAACCTGGATATAGAGATCACTCCGGAACTTATCCGCATAATCATACCCATAGAGTTCAGTTTCAACCAGAGATGGCTTATCTCCAAGGGCCGTATCGCCCACGAGCTCATTGAGAACATGGGCATATCAAATCTGGAATTCGTTGAGAAATATCCTTATGCACCAAAACTGGACGAAAACGAAGAACCAGCAGCTCCTGAAGAAGGCGAAAGCGAAGGGTAAAGCTCTTCGTTCCTTTATTTTTTCAGGCTCTATCGCACCATCTAATCAAAAGTCTTATATTCAAAAGTGGTATTAAAGATACCACACGCATTGGAACACATTGCTGAGGTAGCCAAGTGGACTACGGCGCCGGTCTTGAAAACCGGTAGTGCTTGCGCGCTGCGGGAGTTCGAATCTCCCCCTCAGCGTAAATCTAATGGTATAACGCTATTCCCATAATTTTACTTTCGTTCTGCACACAATGACTTCCCGGATATGACCCCGGAAGATATTATTCAGAGTATGAGCGATATATGTCCATGACCTTGCTTTTGTTCAGAAAAACATATCTATGATGGTTACTTAAATATTTTTCAAAACTGCGCGAAGATCCTGATCCTCTGATATATCTAAAAATAGAGTAACTTTACTTTCCTTTATAGAACTCTATGATCCCGGCAATTCCCAGTATGATCAGAATTACAGGAATCCAAGGAACGTCGATTTTCAACAATTCGCCTATGAACCATAGTAGGCCAGTGACTAATAGTATTACCGGGATCGTGGGAAAAATTCGTTTCTTGGAACTTCCTTCGCTTTCCATAAAAACACCTTAGGACAAATATGGTCCAACCGCTTATTAATGCTTCGAAGCATCGCTATTCACATTTACAATTAGATGGTTCCATACCTACCAAGAATGAGAACAGAACATGAAGATGAAAGTTATGCTGAGCAATTACATGGCAACAGCGACCCTATCAGATATTTGCAACAGCATGGGAGCCATGAAGATGAAAAAAATTAAACTTGTTTAAAAATATGGTTTGCCTGTAGAAAGATCAATTTAGAAAAAAATATATCCTCAGAAGTATCTCCTTTCATTGTGGTAGATATGATAGTAGGTAAAAATCGAATAAAGAGAATAGTTGTTATATTGGCGACCTCACTGCTTATGGTCATAGCAATGATATTTGTTTCTGGTATAGTATATGCTGACCTTTAAATGCTTTAAGTCTAAGTACACTCAAAAGCGTTCATAGGAAGCATACAAGGTACGCTTATGTCGTTCAGTATCTTCAAGTAGAAGATCCTGTTTATGGACCTCCAGTATATCTATTATATATTTTTCATGGAATCTATGGCGTTTATCAATTCATCCGGATGCTTGGAATCGAGCAGGAGGCTTTTTCCATTAGTGAGCTTGATCAGAACTTTTTCATGGCTACCACATTGATATATGGTCCTATATGGATAACGACGGATCCTCCAGTTATTGATCCAGTCAAGTATTTCTCCTTTTGCACCTTCATAGGATTCTATCTTAGTGAAAGGATATTGTCTGAAGATGCGTTGCGTAGGTCGGTACCTGATATATAATCCATCATGTCTTACTTCGGTCGTCATTTCCATTTTCGAGAAGACAAAACCTATCACGGCAAAAAGAAATATTGGAACTCCTGCTAAAATGAGAAGGATGTGAGGAACTTCTGGAATGACAAAAAAAATCGTCAGGAGAGTTCCTACATTTATCATGATAATTATCCCCGCAAGAGCAAAGAACCCCATCCACTTGTCAAAATACTGCTTTTCCTGGAAAATGATCCCATTTTCTGATCGTGTAGTTGACATGTTCATACTCCG
>JAHFZE010000058.1 GCA_020854785.1 Methanomethylovorans sp. | reverse complement strand
GAATCTACTTCTGTGTCCGCTGGACTGGATTACTCAGGGGTAGGACCTGAACTTGCATACCTGGCGGAAACAGGCAGAATTCAGCCTGGAAATGTGAACGACCAGGAAGCTCTGGATGCATTCCACGAACTGTGCAGGCTCGAGGGTATAATCCCGGCTCTGGAATCATCTCATGCACTGGCATACATAAAGAAAATGGCAGACACCGGTGAGCTTGGAGACCTGGTAGTAGTGAGCCTTTCAGGAAGAGGGGACAAAGACCTTGAAACTGTATTGAAGGTAAAAGCGACTGCTCGTGAGGAGAAATTATGAGGATAGCAGATAAGTTCCGGGAACTGAAAGCAAAGAATGAGAAAACGCTCATTGCTTACATATGTGCAGGTGACCCAAGTACATATGCCACGAAAGAATATGTGCATGCACTTGTAAAGGGTGGAGCCGACATAGTGGAGCTGGGACTTCCATTCTCAGACCCTGTGGCAGACGGACCTACAATACAAGCTGCATCTGACAGGGCCCTGGAAGGCGGTATGAACACGGATATGTATTTCGAACTTGCTGCATCCATTAAAGAGCAAGTTCCGCTGGTATGCATGACATACTATAACCTGATCTTCAGAAGAGGTGTAGATAAATTCATACAGGATTGTGCAGCATCGGGCATCACCGGCATAATAGTGCCTGATCTTCCCATAGAGGAAGCCGATGATATCCTCAAAGCCTGTAAAGCACATGATGTTGACATTATATTCATGGTAACTCCCGTAACGGACAGGAACAGAATGCAAAAGATCTTCAGCAAAGGTTCAGGATTCATATATATAGTGTCCCGTCTGGGAGTCACAGGAGCCCGTGCTGATGTGGCAAAGTCCACAAAGGAGATCCTGGAAAAAGTGAACACAACCCTTCCAAGGGCAGTTGGCTTTGGCATATCCAATGGCAAGCAGGCTGCAGAGGTCATAGCAGCTGGTGCCGATGCCGTAATAGTGGGATCGGCTTTTGTGAATATCATAGCTTCCCAGAACAATGTGGAAGAAAGATTGGAAAAACTAGCCCGGGAACTGAAAGATGGATGCAGTGCCCAATAAAGGAAACTGCATCTTTACATTAATTATAATTAAGTCACTCAAATATCTGATCTACGAACCACTTGGGTTCGAACTTCTGCAGGTCGTCATACCCCTGGCCCATGCCCAGGAACAGGATGGGTTTGCCTGTAATATATGCAATGGATATTGCAGCGCCTCCTTTGGCGTCTGCATCTGTTTTGGTTAAAATGGAACCGTTTATGGGCACCGCTTCGTTGAACTGGGCTGCCCTCTCTACAGCATCGTTGCCTGCTACGGCCTCGTCCACGAAAATAATAAGATCAGGAGCACTTACCCTGCATACTTTCTTGAGCTGTTCCATGAGATTGAGGTTAGTGTGCATACGACCTGCAGTATCTGAAAGCACTATGTCGGCCTTGTGAGCTTTAGCATATTGCATCGCATCGTAAACAACTGCTGCGGGATCGCCTCCTTCCTGATGCCGGATGACCTTTACACCTACCCTGTCACCATGTATCTGCAACTGGTCGATGGCACCTGCCCTGAAGGTGTCACCTGCTGCAAGGACTACGGAATATCCCATGTCCTTGAAACGCTTTGCAGTCTTAGCGATGCTGGTGGTCTTTCCAGTGCCATTGATACCAACAAAGACTATGTGCACGGGTTTTTTAGCATTCCTGACATAATCATCAAGATCAAAAACATTTGCACTCATCACATCATATAAAGCGTTACGCAAAGCCTGTTCAACAATATTAGTAGTATCCTTACCGATCTTCCTGCGAGAACCTACAAGCTCAGACCTTACAGCTTCTGTAATGGCTTCCGCAACTGTAAGAGCAATATCGCTCTCAAGCAAGGCGATCTGGAGATCCCACAAAGGTTCTTCAAGATCCTTCTCTTCAAGAATGAACTCGCGCTCAAAGACCAGGGCTTTTGCCTTGCTTACGAGACCAGTCTTCTTCTGTTCAGGGGATTTGGAAGCTTTGGCATCTTCTATATATTTTGTACCCGTATTCAGATCGGATACAGTAGTCTTCTGAGGTTCTGTATCATCGATCACATTTTCGGTCGCAGTATCATCTAAGGGCTGCTGCTCTGTTTCTGATCCTGAAGAAGAAACAAAAGGGATCTCAGCTACTTCTTCCTGAGCAGGCTCCACAGGAACGGCCTTTTCATCGATCTGCTTGCCGAGACTTTTTGTGAAACCGCTGAGCCTTTCTTTCAGTTTATTGAACATACGACCAACTCTGCAGAAATAACAATAAAAAAATCACTGGGTGCCTGACTGTGCACCCTGCTGCAATGCAGCTACCTGAGCTTCGATCGCCTGCATGCCCTGAGCCAATTGACCGAGGGTAGTATTCATCTTTTCCAGTATCTTATCAAGCTCGCTCTTACGTCTCTGAAGAATGTCCTTTGCTTCAGGAACGGATTTCTCGATACTGATACCAGCTCCAACATTTACCACTACCTTATCTATCATATCGAGCTTAGCATAGACGAACGAACCGGACCCAATAGGGACCATGGTCTGAGCACCTGCCTTTTCCTTTTCCAGCTCCTCAATAGTAGTGATAGCCCGCTGGCAGTCCTGTGCAGACAGAGTAACCATACTTATCTGCTGCTGTAAAGCTTCTGCCCTGCGCTGATACTCACGGTGCTGCATCAAGAGGCTTCGCGGGTCCGTGTCGTTCATCTCTGACATGGATCATGCCTCAGCAATGCTTTCTATCTTTACGAACATCCTTTTAATGCCATGCTTGCTGCCAAAAATAGAATAGACCTTATCCTCTGCATTCTTTTCATTCTGGCTAACAACCTGCTTGGTGAATTTTTCCCATTCAGATCCGGCTTTGAACTTTCCTTTAACAACAAAGTCCTTCATATTGATCACCCATATATAAATTGAAATATTCTTACTCTTTCACAATTAAGCCCAGAGCACTCTCTATCCTACCCAGCTCATAGCCGGTGGTCTTTGAGCCTGCCACATAACCTTTGGAATTTGCCAGCAGGCCTGAGCCTACCATCGGAGTACCGTAATTAGTAGTACCCACGTCCACAGGTAGTCCAAATATCTCTTCAAGGAATGCCAGCTCCTGTGCAGTGGCCCTGGGATGCACAAGCAATCCTCTGTTTGTTGCCGTCCCAGCCATACCTACTGTTTTCAGACCTGCGATAGTGCCCCTATAAACATCCACGTTCAAAGT
>JAHFZE010000268.1 GCA_020854785.1 Methanomethylovorans sp. | reverse complement strand
TCAGGAAGATTGAGATCATATTCCAGCAACCCTATATGTGCTCCAGAATTGTTCATAAAGGCTAACAGAGTATCTATGCTGGAGATCTGCATCGAAATATCATTGCCATGGATCTCGAACTCGCTTCTCATGACAGTCTGTTCTGCTCTGTCCATGAGCGTGTAGAAAGCAGTAAGCACAGTAACAAGTGCAACAACGCTTATAACAAAAGTAAGGATAAAGCCAATAGAAATAGAAACTGCAGCCTCATCCTTAAGGAGTTTCATGTTCCACCTCCAGGAACCGGTATGGGATATGAAATGAACATTTCTTTATCAAAGGACACTACAGTGATATTTGCAAGCACTAATGCATGCCTTGCAATACTAAATGAACTACCATCAGCAAGCTTTCCAGATATTTTGAATATACCTTCACCTGCTGTACCATTGATCACATTTATCTGGTACTTGTGAGACGAAGTCAGATCGTTAAAATGGAAGTTAAAGTAGTTTGTGCCATCGATGTAGTTCCCGGTGACGTTCAGATAAGTGTAACCTGATGCAGAAGTGGCAGTACCGAGTGTTGAATTGCTGTCCATGACCCTTACGTTCACATTGCCTCCAGAATCATAGATGTCCATAGCCCAGAGCATAGAACCACTGGTTTCGATAGCTTCAACGCGTAGACAACTAGAACTATTAGAAAGAGTGCTTGATTCTGGTATTTCCAGCGTGAAAGTATCTGTCAAGTTCACATTTCTTATTAATGTCCAGTTAGCCACACCATCTACCATGCCATTCTTTGAGAAATGTGCATCAATAAGCGTACTATTTTCTATGGTCAGACTTGTTCCAGAAAAAGCAAACATCTTAACTAATTGGTTTTCGTATGATGAAAGGTAATCTACGAACACATTGCTATCAAAAATACCGGAATTCATTGAACTCTTATAGGCATCCTCATAAGCCTGCGAAGTTAATGCAAGTAGATTCCCTATCTCAAAGGGACTCGCTTCAATACTGGAGTCAGAGGCCATGTTGCTTGCATATATGACATTATTGAGCATGACAGTGAATACAACGATCCCCACGCCTATAGCAAAGCCAGCAATAAGCAACATCTGTGCTGAATCATCATCTTCTCTCATTATGTATTCTCCTGTTATCACATTCTCCAGAAGGTCAGCCTTACATCAACGATGTTATAGAAATCAGAAGATGGGGATGCGTCAGGTATACCAGTGTTTGCCAGAAAAGCAACTGGGTCAGAGATGTCATGGTCAGAAAGAAGCACTTTTCTGGAGACTGAAACTGCGTTGTCAGATGGATCGCCATTATAGATATATGCTTTTCCCCGAGGAAGGCCGGAGCTGTCTACGCACAAAAATAGAACATTGTGTGCGATCCCGCGGGGAACGGCAATGTCTGCAAGTATCTCTGCAGTGGAGCTAGTCAAATGAGCATGTTCCATGGTATTGACTGAACAATACGCAGTACCGTTCCAGGAAAACTCCTGACCGTTCCAGGAAACAATGTCCTGCTTAAGAGGCGAAATAGATCCGTAAGGACCATGATCCAGTACATTAAGCATGTCCTGCCCAATTGTTTGCATCTGGGCTTCAATATGGGCATTAGCCGTTGATGATGTAAGAGGTGTAAGGGATGTGGCCTGAACGGTGAAGACGATCACTAAAACCATGATCATGGTGGCAGTAACTGCTTCCAGAGTGTGTATCTGGCCAAAAGGGTCTTTAGTAAGACCAGAATCGCTATTGGTTCGAACCATTTCACCACACTCTGAACGAGAGGATAGCAGTCTGCTTATTACCGCTGCTGTCCTCAACTAAAACTATTCTTTTGGTCTGCCCTATGCTTCCCACTTGTGGAAGAGGTTTTCCTGTACATGAGATGACCTTTGTGCTATTTTCCAAGGAAACGTTAAGATCGTAGCAGAAAAACGTACCGTTGAGCCCCAGAGAGTTTTGAGTACTTGCATAGTTTGTATCCAATTGTGTGAAGAAATCTGCCATAAGACTACTAGATACCATGTTGGATGTATGGGGGTCACCTGTGTTTATCCTATCTTCTACCACAGTTGTGGCTACTCTATCAGCTATCATGGTCACCTCATCTGAACTTGATTCAAATGGTGTGAATAGCCCTGTGGCATATTGGAACACAAACACAAGAGCTAACAAGAATATTGTTATGCCGACAAGATAATCTATTGTTATCTGTCCACTTTCATCCATGCGATATCATATATATTTATAATGTATATAAACCTAACATAACCATTATTTATACCCAGTCAGTTCAATTCACACTTCGGAATATTAAAATGCAGTTGGGTCATAGTATAGTTAAGATGGAACGAGAGATCAAGATAATCCATACTGCAGATACGCATATAGGTTACAGGCAATACCACAGTGATGTACGCAGACAGGATTTCCTGCAGGCTTTTTCGATAGTTATCGATGATGCCATTAAAATGAACGCAGATGCCGTTGTACATGCCGGAGACCTTTTCGATTCAAGGACCCCTTCACTGGAAGATATCCTGGACACTATGAAACTTTTTTCCCGGCTCAAAGAAGCCAATATACCTCTTCTGGCCATTGTGGGCAACCATGAAAGCAAACAAAGCACACAATGGCTTGACCTTTTTGAAAGCATGGGACTTACAACAAGATTAGGGACAGTTCCATATATGCTTGAGAACATATCTTTCTATGGAATTGACAGTGTTCCCAGATCCAAGATACCACTTTTCGATTTTTCGGTCTTTGAAGAACCCGTGGCTTCCTCATACAATGTACTTGTAATGCATCAACTTATGAGCCCTATCACTGCAGGTGAATGGGACTGTGCTTATGTGATAGGATCTGTGCCTTTTCATGTGGATCTGATGCTGCTTGGAGATTACCACAAGTATGAAAAGATAACTGTAGGTGATACTTGGGTCACATATTGTGGCAGCACTGAGCGTAATAGTCTTGCAGAAGAAGAAAATAGGTCTTACAACATAATTACCGTCTCAGAAAAGGACATCGACATCAGCAGAAGGACTATCCTCACCCGGGAATTCCTGAGGATACCAGTGACCATCAGGGATCCTGCAAGGATATATGAAGACGTACTCTCTGCTGTAAAGGAACAGGATGTAGCAGGTAAAGTAGTGTTCGTAGAGATAAATGGCGATACAGATGTGTCTATTTCCCATGCCGAAATAGAAGAGATACTGCTTTCCAGAAATGTATTGGTCCCAGGAGTGAGGGACTTAAGGAAAGTCACTGAAGATGGGTTTGAACTTTCTGTATCCATATCCTTCTATGATCCGGACGATGAGATAAAAAACGAGATAAATAACATGCATCTTTCGACTGGCGGCCTGCTGGTGGATGAGATCGTCAGGGATCTGTCTCTCCCTAAAACCAAGGTCAGTGATGAGGCAGAGAACCGCCTCGGCAATCTTCTGGAGAGTATGGACTTCTCAAAACCAATGCCTTTAGCACCTGTTCATGAAAAAATGTCGTCACCTTCATCTGAAGAAGAGAATGGTCCCACTCAGCCCTCATCCCCCGAAACAGACGTAATAAGGGAGACTGAAAGATCTGTCACCTGCATTCCTGAGTCAGAGATCCCTGAGCCTGAAAAAGAAAATTATAGAACAGTATCAGAAAAACAAAGCGAAAAGTATGATGATAAGAAGCAAAAAACGCCTGCTCATGCAAAGCCGAAACAGTACAATCTGGGTGATTACTTTTGATGCTTAAGCGCCTGAAAGTAGAGAATATCCGCAGTTACGAAGATCTTGATAT
>JAHFZE010000271.1 GCA_020854785.1 Methanomethylovorans sp. | reverse complement strand
TGGTTTGCAAGTGTTTTCTCAGGTTCAGAATTGTATATCACAGTTTTTACATCTTTGAACATCTTTTTAAAAATGTCCATATATGCATAGCTTTCATCGTGCAAGCAGGGGATCAATATCGATCTCTCAGGGTGTATCTGCGAACCGTAGTAGGTGGTTCCGAACATGTATGGAATAAAGAAGAAATGATCATATTCATCACTATGATCTCTGATATATGAGCAAAGAGAATCGCTATTGATCATGTTCTCCATATAGATCTGCTCTTCCATTGACGAGATCCTGCAATTGTTCATGAGCTTGAAATTTACTTCATCGAATTTGCTGGTGTCCCTTTTACGAACACTGAACCTTCTCACTGTGATCCCATTTTCTTTATAGGTGCCTTCTGCAAAGTAATTGGTATTCCAGTCACTTAAGAACTGTTTTACACAGGTTGTTAGTATTTCGACATTCACCCCATTCCTTTGTAGGTTTTCGGCGGTTTGTCTGCACTCTGTTTCAGCACCGCCTGGAATGTCACCATACCATGGTATGACAAAAGCTATTTTCATTTTATCAGTCAGTGAAATTCATACGATTTATAGATAATATTCAAGCCCTTCTACTTTTTTCCGATCATTGCATAATCCTGTGCACCGTAAAGAGTAGTATTTAACAATTCTATGTTCCGGTTGTAAACTTCAACCTGATACCTTTCCGTATCAGTTGCTACTTCACTTGTCACAAGCTTCTGTAACCTCATAGGGTCGGGTACAGGAGATGAAAATACAGTGTTTACCTCCCTGAAACCAGTGGATTCAAAGAGGAACCGTAAAGTTTCGGGATGAACAGGTTTGATGTGTGTGAGGTCAATGTAGAAATTCGCAAAAGATGAAAAAGAAAGTGGATTGACAGTCTCTGCAATGAGATAGAACCCATACTTCATCTTTTTGAAACATAAGTTCAATAATCTGATAAGGTACGAAGGCTCCAGATGCTCTACAACCTGATCTATGAATATACCATCAAGGCTTCCATCTTCCAGTTTCTCCATATACTCAAAGGCATCTTCCAACTGCACCTCCAGACCCTTCGCACGGCAGTAATCTACCATTGTCTCGTCAAGATCCACTCCACGGGCTATTATCCCGTGTTCACGCATGGTTTCAAGGAATTCCCCTCTTCCACAACCAATGTCGAGTACATTCTTACATCCCTCGAAATAACGGAGAAAAGCAGTCTGCCGCTGAGCAATATCCTCCCGTGCTCCTCGGAATTTATCCTCAAAAACAAAATAATTCACGCCACTGTCCAGCTGAGGCGGCTTTAAAAGTATCTCCGCCTGTGAGATCCCCTGCAAGTTCCTCTTATCAAGGATCTGGGCAAGCCATGCCTTTTTCTCTATATCCATGTCCATTGCTGCAATGAGTGAACTTATGATTGCTTCGTTCTCTTTTTTCATTTCAGTTCTTAGCCTAGAAAGAGAATTATCCATATCTTTTCGAAGCTGGTCGACCATTTCACAAAGTTTGGTATTGACAACTATCTCGTCGTTGGTCTCTTGCTTCAGGGCTTCTATCTTATCTTCGATCTCCAATAGTCTTTCATCGGTTTCGCTCTGCAGATCTAATAGTCGCTCATAGGTCTCTTCCGTTTTCTGCTGCAGGTTTTTCGATCTGGAAAAGCGCTGGTATTTGTTTTCATGAGTACCGATTATATTTTCCATACTTGAAAGTCTATAGACCGCATCATTGAGAATTTTTGCAGCATACTGGTTGAAAGTTGTCTGCTTAAAGACCATTGGGTCCACATATCTTCTTACTTCTCCATGTACCAGTTCTCTGCTTTTGATCAGTGGTATCCCTACAATGGGGCGGTGCGAACTGATCACATAGCTGTTATTATGGATATCGTAATTAATTTTAAGGTTAAGGAGGTCATCAGCAACCTCTCCCTTTATCTCTTCCATTGAACGCTTCTTGTCGCCGGTAGGCTGCTGGGATACTGTATCAAGTTCAGGTGGATAAGTTCCCTGTGCTTTCCGTTTACTAATATTTTCCCTTATCTTGCTCATGATCTCTTCAACATTAACTTCTTCATCATGTATTTCTAAAGTATCCATAAATGTCAGTCCCGCCATTCATATTATCCATTTACAAGGCACATTGAACATACCTGCATCCCTGCTTGTAGGTATCACATCAAACTGATATAGTTTATCATGCCAGTCATACGGCTCATGTGTACGACTATGTATGGCAACAGTTAATAGAAATCTTCCGGAGAGCAGAGAGATACTTTCTATTTTCAGATCTATATGACCTTTACCTTCAATAGAATCTATCACAATTTCCTTCAATTCCGTATTGGTTCCATAGACGTTCTCTCCTTTTTCTGAATACAGGGCAATACCAAAAACAGGGTCGAACACTTTTTCATGAGCATGATAAATGATCCTGATGGTCATGGCATCAAAGGAATTGAACCTGTTACTTAAATTACCAAATTTATCATAGAATTCTACATTTATTATCTCTATTTTTTGATCTCCCCATCGCGAGCAAGTGACAGATGGCTGCTCTTCGGTAAGGACACCATGGTCGTTTTCAACAACACAATTGACAGGTTCAGAGATGCTTTTATCCTGATCTCCATACACATACCTATCGATCACTTCAGCTGTACTTCCTAAGGCGATCTGTTCTCCCTTGTGCAGTAATAATGTTCTGTCACAGAACCTCCTGACAGCACCCAGGTCATGAGAAACAAATACGATAGTTACTCCTTCCTTACGGTAGTTGTTCAGTACATCCAGGCATTTCTGCTGAAAATCCATGTCACCCACAGCAAGCACTTCATCCATAAGCAAGATCTCTGGGTCTGTCTGGATAGCAGTAGAAAAAGCAAGCCTTACCTGCATTCCGGAAGAAAAGTTCTTTAATTTTGCATCCCTGAACTTCTCAAGTCCTGCAAATTCTAAAATGTCATCTGTCCTTGATCTTATATTATGCTTGGACATTCCCATTATAGTACCATAGGTCTTTATATTCTCCACGGCTGTCATATCGGGATGGAAACCAACACCAAGTTCGAGGAAGGGTGTCACCTTCTTGTGAATATGCACCTCACCGGAGGAAGGATAAAGGATACCAGCTATCATTTTTAGCAGAGTGCTTTTACCGCTTCCGTTCTCCCCAATAATGCCAAAGAACTCGCCTTCTTTCACATCGAAGTTAATGTCTTTTAAAGCATTGAACACTTCATAGGATTCAGGCTTGAACACGCCTGTAAGTGTTTCAAAAAGCGTGGTGCGTTTTTCATGAGGGATGCGGAAAGATTTTTCCAGTTTATCCACTTCGATCACTGACATTCATATCTCCTCCGCAAAACGTGGCTCTATCTTATTGAAAACAGCATATCCTATTATAAGGGAAACTATTGATGCAACGCCCATGAATATCAGATCCCCTGTCTGCATAGGAGATGCATAGATAATTGTTTCCCTTGCAGCAATGATCACCCTTGCAAAAGGATTCAGAAGGACCAAGCTTCGCAGATCTGCAGGAAATACTTCTAATGTGTACAAAATAGGAGTTGCAAAGTAACCAGCTTGCAGAAGTACAGCCCAGATGAACTGTACATCCCGGTAAAGAACATTAAGAGCCGCCAAAGCCAGAGAAAGGCCAAGAGACAGGATGAAAAGGCAGATCAATATAATTGGAGCCTGGAGTATATATACTGACAATGATACCTTAAAGTATATCATGAACAGCACAAATACCAGAGATTCAAAAACACTCATGAGCAATGCTGTAATGCATGATGAGATCACGAATATGTCCCTGGGAAAATATATCTTTTTGATCATACTTGGTTTCCCAACGATACAATTCATCCCGATGGTCGTTGCACGGCTTAGAAAGTTCCAGATGATGATACCCAGCAACAGGAAAAGCTGGTAATTCTCTATCTGCATTTTCATAATGTGAGAAAATACATAATAGAGGACAGTAAGCATGAGCAGAGGTTCTAGGAGTGACCAGATATATCCTAAAACGGAGTTCTTGTATCTAAGTTTGAACTCACTCCAGGATAATTGCCATATCAGTTGTCTGTAAGCATACAGATTTGCAATATGTTTGAACGACATTTTCCATCCATTAGGCAGTTTACAGAATAATCCGCTATTTACTGCTTTATTTAAAAATCTGTCAATAGGTAATACTTTCATTATATAAAGTTTTGCTCCATGAGCTCCGTACCCTTCAGACCCTCAAGTAAGCTTATTATTTCTACCTTTCTTAAATACTTATTTTTAGATAGTGTGAATTTTTCCTCTTGAGCGTTCAGGTCGTATTTAAGCGTCTACAATAATTGTAAAGGTCTTGATAGCAGCTTTTTGTTTTGATCTGTGTCTTATGGGAACTCTTAGACCAAATAAATAATTCTGGCTAGCAGAATCTATATTAAAGGGAACAATAAAGAAAAAGATGGAGAATTAAAGGGGTTAAAGGGGTAGGCTTTTCTGGAAAATATCAAAAATATATGATCAAAGCCGACCGTAATGATCTATATTTGTTATTTTGAAACAGGGCGATTTCTAAGAGAAGACAGAGGTTTGCACCCATGGAACAAGTAATCATTGTATTTGGAACACTTTTCCTCGCTCTGATATTGTTTATTTGGGGCAGGTTCCGCCATGATATTGTTGCGGTTATCTGTCTTGTGTTCCTAACCATGATCGGTATCATCCCTTCCGAAGAGGCTTTCAGTGGTTTTTCCCATCCTGCCGTCATCACCGTTGCAGCAGTGCTGATCGTAAGCAGCGGTCTTAAGAATGCAGGCATGATCGATCTGATCGGGAGGTGGCTTATAAAAAATATAGGAGACAAAGTGCATCTCCAGATCGGGGTGATTACGGGCTTGGTATGCGTTGCTTCTGCATTTATGAACAATGTTGGAGCTCTTGCGATATCAATGCCCGTAGCCATCCACATCGCTCGCAAAAAAAATATTTCTCCTTCCCTTATCCTGATGCCACTTGCCTTTGGTTCATTGCTGGGAGGGACGATGACCCTGATAGGTACCCCACCAAACATCATCATTGCAACTTTTAGAGCAGAGGAACTTGGCCAGCCCTTTGGAATGTTCGATTTCACCCCAGCAGGAGCAGGAATTGCACTTGCAGGCCTGGTCTTTATTACACTTGTTGGCTGGCGTTTACTCCCAAGCCGCCAGAGTGAAAGTTCAGGGGAGGACCGTTTCCATATACAGGATTATATCACAGAGGTTCTCATTACCAAGAGATCAACAATAAAAGATATACTTATGGGAAATATAAGAGAGATCACAGATGCCGATATCAGAGTGCTTGGATTGATACGGAACAAACAACTTATCCATGTACCAGGGTGGCGGGAGGCTTTAAAGGAAAACGATGTCCTCATAGTTGAAGCAGATTCTGATGACCTCAAGGAATTCGTAAACCATACAAAGACTGAGCTTTTACCTGAGAAGCAGCTACAGACGGATGTGGAAAGTTCCGATGATATATCCATAGTTGAAGTTGTTGTTATGCCCAATTCACCCATCATAAATAGGACTGCATCCTCAATGAAACTGCGTTCTAACTATGGAGTGAATTTACTTGCCATTGCGCGCAAAGATAAGCAGATCATCCAGCGTCTTGCTAATGTACGGTTCAACGCAGGTGATGTCCTGTTGATACAGGGACAAAAGGACATGCTTGATGATACTATCAGCACCATGGGTTGCCTGCCGCTGGCAGACCGTGGTTTCTCTATAGGGAAACCGAAGAAAATAGCACTCTCACTTGGTATATTTGGTCTTTCCATTGCAACGGTAGTTTCAGGCCTGCTACAGGTGCAGATAGCCTTTACTCTCGCTGTAATACTAATGGTTCTAGCAGGGGTCTTGTCCGTGCGCGAGATCTATACCAGTATAGATTGGCCAGTAATTGTTTTGCTGGGTGCCATGTTACCTGTAGGTGAAGCTCTTGAAACAACAGGGGGAGCTGATCTTATTGCCACCCAGATCATTATAGCTGGCGATACTTTGCCTATCTGGGCCACACTTGCCCTCCTCCTGGTAGTAACAATGCTTCTCTCAGCGGTCATCAATAACGCGGCAACTGTTGTTCTCATGGCTCCGATCGGTATAGGCATTGCACATGGTCTGAACTTTTCTGTAGATCCATTCCTTATGACAATTGCCATTGGTGCATCATGTGCATTCTTGACTCCTATAGGGCATCAGTCCAACACTCTCGTGATGGGACCCGGAGGATACAATTTCAGTGACTATCTAAGGTTGGGGATCCCATTGAGCATACTTATTGTTCTGGTGACCATTCCTCTAATTTTGTATTTCTGGCCTGTTTAAAGTAACTCCCCATTTCAAAGTGAGAATTCAAAGAGAAAAAATTTTCATCTAGTGCTCATCACATTGAATTCATATGCATAATAGGCCGACTTATCAAGGAGTATTTATAATTGTACGACCTTCTTTTTTCATGTTTCATTGGGGGTTCTCTGCATATTTTTTTCCCACGGGTAATAGAAATTTATAGCATTAAAACATTGGCAGAATATTTATGGTTTCATTAGATGCACAAGACTCAGTGAAGAAATTGGTGTTCGGTATGGACGAACAGATCGCAGCCATTCAAAAAGCTATTTCTGATTTTGAAGCCGGTCAGCGGGTCAACATCGCCATACTTGCATTACCCTATGCGGGGAAATCTGAACTGGTAGATGAGATAGTCAAAATGCATCCACATGATGTGACAAAGGTCACCTTTTCATCTATAATTGATAATAAGGACCAGATACCTCTGCTTGGCGACTCCAACAAGATAATGATATTTGATAATTGTCATTATCTATATATGAGAAAGATCGGTGGCTTCGAGGTTATCGAAGAGTTCCTGAACATGGTACTTTCATCTGATGAAAGACTTTACATAACCACATGGAACATCCACTCCTGGAATTATCTCCATCGTGTATTGGGCATAGGCAAATACTTTCCAGTACAGGTCAATATCCCATCACTGAACTCCGCGGACATGAAAGAGTTCCTGCTCTCAGCATATGATGAGGGCGAAATACAATTTGTGAACGATACTGATGTAAAGGAAGAAAAGATCTTTCAGGTGATCAAAAGACCTATAGCTAAAAAGATCACACATGGTAAGATCAATCTATACAGTCTGCACATAAATCGTGTAGCTCTTAAGACACTTCTTTTTAACAGGACTCCCAGTGAAACTGCAGAATCCATAATTTTCAAAGAGATCACAAAGATATCAAGGGGCAATCCTGGTGTTGCAAAGGAGATCTGGAACAAATGGCTGGAATATCCTGTAATTAGAACGAGTAGCACAAACACTCTTCAGAGCGACATAGAGCTTGATAGTACCGGGAGATTTGTTCTCTACATGATACTATCAATGGGGTATATTAAAAAGGGGGAATTGAAAAACATACTAAATTTGAGCTGTAATATAGACGATATGATGATCAACCGATTATTGTTCGAACTGCTCTCTCAGGACCTTATCCTGGAATACGATGAGTATTATAGCATAAGACCTGAAAAACTATATGCTGCGGTCAAATACCTGGAGAACATAAGGCTGGTGTGGTAATGGCTGAAGACAACGTTGTTTCAATAATAACTAACTTTGAAAATATTAATCCAGATACTGTGTTTGCATCCTTTGTCATCATAATCTTTGCCATTTTTCTTTCAAAAATAGTGACTTTTTTACTGACAAAGATTTCAGAGATGTCATGGAAGTACAGACTTTATCTCAAGACTATAATCCCACTCTCTAAAGTCCTTATTTACGCATTGGCTGCCTATTACATATTGGCATCTGTGTTTGTGCTCTCCTTCGACCAATTAATACTATTAAGTGGTCTTATTGGTGCGGCGATTGGTTTTGGCCTGCGGAACCTTTTTGAGGATATTGCGGCTGGAGTTGTGATCGTAATGGAAAAGACATATCAGGTTGGAGACAGGGTCCAGATGGGTGACTATTATGGAGAGGTCAAGGATATAGGTCTCCGAGCTACCCGTCTTGTCACTCCCGATGATAGTCTCGTATCGGCTCCGAACAATCTGGTGTTCACACAAAGTGTGGCAAGCGGCAATTCAGGCAGTTCAGAAATGATGGCAACACTGGATATTTACATTGAGAACGATGCTGACGTAGATCTGGCAATGAAGATATTAAGAGAAGCGGTCGTTACTTCAAGGTTTGTATATATATCCCCAACAAGACCGGTTGTGGTCCTCCTTAACGATTATCCCTTCTACAAAGGCTTAAAAGCAAGAGCATATGTGAATGACCTCAGAGATGAGTTCGTATTCAGATCCGATGTGACCCGAAGAACCTGGAACGAATTCTATAAAAGAGGCATAAAACCGCCAAAAGCATATATAGTGAACCATGGGAACACAGCAGGCTGATCACATGAACTTCAATGTGCCGGCCAATAGGACCTGCTAGCTTTACAACTGTTCTATTCTCATCTTAGTCAGAGCATAGTTCATGAAAGGTTCATTTCAACAAAACTGCATGTTGGTTCTTTTGCAGGTCTGTCTTCAATGTGAACGATCAGGCCTTCTTATTTTTTTGAGGAGTTTATTTTTCTTTATATGTTCAGAAACATCCATTAAAATAACTCTGTGATTTAGAAAAGGGGATTTGAGCGAATGCCTAAACAGCTTTTTTGATAAAACGCTTTTCTGTTTTTCGAGGATATTTCTTCTTCAGTTTTTTCATTCTTCAAAAATACACGTGAAACCTGAGTAAATGTCAAATAGCATGATCAATATAGAGATATTTATTTTAGGAGAATTATATTGGTCACTAAAAAATATACACTGGCGCAGGAAGTCTTGAAAAAGATCAACTATATATTGCCAATTGCCATTTTTGCGCTTTCACTATGGGTTTTAGACAGACAGCTTCATTCCCTGCAACTAAATGAGATATTGGATCGTTTTTCAGATATCA
Organism: Methanomethylovorans sp.; assembly: GCA_020854785.1. Lineage (GTDB taxonomy): Archaea > Halobacteriota > Methanosarcinia > Methanosarcinales > Methanosarcinaceae > Methanomethylovorans. The sequence goes on along the minus strand of JAHFZE010000271.1, from coordinate 10,491 downwards.
GTTTATCGAGTGTATTAATAGCTTCAGTCTTTACATTCCTGAGCTACATTGCTCTTATAAGCTATGATTTTCTGGCCATGCGATACATAGGTCAGTCTGTTTCATATAAGGAGATCCTCAGGTCTTCTTTCACAAGCACATCCATCAGTTATAGCATTGGCTTCAATCCTCTTACAGGAGGTTCACTGCGCTATAGATTATATTCAGCCTATGGCTTGACAGTGCTGCAGATAGGCAAGATAATAACATTCTGTAGTATAACATTCTGGCTTGGTATATGCTTTGTTGGAGGATCGCTGTTAAGTTTCTATCCGATAGATCTGCCTGGATCTCTTTCTTTTTATGAGATCCTTTTAAAGGCTCTGGGCGTTTGTTTACTGCTTGTGCTTGCAGTTTATCTGTTCCTTTGTCTGCAGCACAAAACTTTCAGGGTAAAAGGGGATGAGGTTCAGTTCCCTGACATAAGAACTGCTCTTGTGCAGATCCTCATTTCATCGCTAGATTCTGTTTTTGCAGGCAGTGCATTATATTTCCTTCTCTTTAGCAATGGCGAGGTATCTTTCCCATATTTGATAGCAATGTTCTTAGTGGCCCAGATCATTGCATATATGACCACCATTCCAGGAGGGCTGGGGGGTTTCGAAGCTATCATGCTTTTTGCACTTGCTCCCCTTTTGGCCCTTGAGAACATCATTGTTGGTCTTGTGATGTTCAGGATAGTGTATTATCTGACGCCGTTCCTTGTGGGACTGGTCATCCTTTCATACAGTGAGTTCAATGCAAGGAAAGAGATCCTGATCAATCTGCACAAAAGAACATATCTTACATTCTCTGCATTCACACCCCAGGTATTCGCTGTGCTCATATTCTTTGCAGGCATTTTGCTTCTTTTTTCCGAAGCATTACCTGCCCAGATAGAGGGAATACTTTTAATAGCCGATATAGTTCCTTTATCTCTGATAGAGTCTTCCAGCTTGCTTAGCAGTATGATAGGTGTCCTGCTTCTTATCCTGGCCAACGGATTGTGGAAGAGGGTAGACGGAGCTTATCTTCTTTCAGTAGTAATACTGTTCCTGGGAAGTATCTTCTCGATCCTGAAAGGCTTGAACTACATAGAATCAGGCATATTATTTGCCATATTCTTACTGTTATTGCCTCAAAGAAAGCATTTTTACAGGAAGTCGTCACTGCTTAACCAGTCCTTCAGCAGGGATAATATCATTGCTATTGCCGTGGTTGTTCTAAGTTTCATATGGCTTGGTCTTTTTGCTCATGAACATGTGGAGTACTCGCAGGAACTTTTGTGGCAGTTTGGAACCAATATGCATGTATCCAGGTTTCTCAGATCAGTTGTAGGAATATCAGTAGTTTTAGCTATCTTCGGGATCATGCGACTGCTTGGCGGCTCCAGTAAAGACCTCAGACTTCCTGATGAAGGAGAAATGGATAAAACAAAGGAAATTATCCGGACAAGTACTGACACTAATGGCAATCTTGTCCTCCTTGAAGATAAGTATGTATTGTTCAATGAAGAAAGAACTACTTTCCTTATGTATGGAATATCAGGAAAAAGCTGGGTCTGTATGGGCGATCCTATTGGCAACAGTAAAAATGTCAAAGAACTTATATGGGATTTCCATGAAATGGCAAACCTGCATCAGGGATGGACCGTTTTTTATGAAGTAAGCGAAAAATACATTCCTTATTACTTGGACATTGGTCTTACTTTGATCAAGATCGGAGAGGAAGCAAGGGTCCAGCTTTCCGAGTTCAGTCTTGAGGGCAGTGCCGGAAAAGATTTCCGGTATTCTGTGAAACGTATGGAAAAAGATGGCTACCATTTTGAGATTATGCAGCCTGAGGACATCCCTGCTCATATCGAGGAGCTTAAAAGCATATCTGATGCATGGCTGGAAACCAAGAGCACCAAAGAAAAAAGCTTTTCAATGGGTTCATTTAAGACTGAGTATCTGACCAATTTTCCTCTTGCTATCATAAAAAAAGGTGATCAGATAGCTGCCTTTGCAAATATCTGGGTGGCAGCCAATAAAGAAGAGATGGCTATCGACCTCATGCGTTACGATCCTGCTATCTCTAACACTGCTATGGAATACCTTTTTACCAAGCTCATGCTGTGGGGAAAAGAAAATGGGTTCAGGTGTTTTTCACTGGGTATGTCACCACTTTCCGGTCTTGAGAACAGGACACTTGCTCCCTTATGGAACAAAATCGGTTCAACCATTTTCACGCATGGTGAGTACTTCTATAATTTCAAAGGTTTACGAGCTTACAAAGAAAAGTTCAATCCCATATGGGAGCCCCGTTATATAGCTTTGCCAAAAGGGATCAAACAGATGTTCGTTCTGAAGGACATTGCTTTGTTGATATCGGGCGGAACGAAAGAAATATTCATGAAATAAGGGGGTCAGACTACTTGACAAGAAAAGCTTTACACCGAAACGTCATTTTTTATTTAGTGGTCAATAGCGTTTTTGTTCTGATGGTCTTCCTGATCATCGTTCAAGGGCAGCAGTTGGAGACCTCACAAGCTGATGATCCCTATATTGCTGGAAATGACCTAACTGATCTTTTTACCAATGAGGACTTGGGCGTGTCCATGGTCAGGAGCATAGCTAGTAATCTGAGCCATCCTCTTAGTCTTATGTTTTTACAGATTGCGGTAATAGTGTTCGTTGCCCGGCTTTTTGGTCTCCTTTTTTACAGAATAGGTCAACCAACAGTTCTGGGTGAAATGACAGCTGGAATAGTGCTGGGTCCATCGGTATTGGGAATATGTTGTCCCCATTTAAGCCGTTTTTTGTTCAGCCCTTCCTCATTGGGCTGGTTGGAAACACTTAGTACCCTTGGTCTGGTCCTTTTTGTTTTCATTGTAGGCCTAGAGCTTAATTCCAATTTACTGAAAAATAAAGCTCAAACTGCTCTGATCGTCAGTCATGCAAGCATTGTAGTACCTTTCTTTATGGGAGTCTGCCTGGCCTATTTTCTGTTCACTGGTTTTGCTCCTGAGGGAATATCTTTTATTTCATTTAGCCTGTTCATGGGAATTGCTATGAGCTTGACAGCATTTCCTGTACTTGCCCGGATCATCCGGGAGCGCAAGCTGACGCAATCCCCTCTAGGAACTCTGGCCCTTACCTGTGCTGCAGCCGATGACGTTACAGCATGGTGTTTGCTGGCTGGTGTCGTGGGTATTATCAGGGCGGAAACGATAATGACCTTTGTTGCTACCCTTATGCTGGCAATATTATATATTTTATTTATGATCTTTCTTATGCGTCCGATATTGCAACGTTTAGGTAATAAATATGCAACACAGGAACATTTGAGCAAAGGATTCATCGCACTTTTGTTCGTTGTGCTGTTCCTGTCGGCTTTTGCAACAGAGACCATTGGTATTCACGCTCTTTTCGGAGCCTTTCTGGCCGGGATCATAATGCCCCAGCAGATCGATTTCCGGCAGGCGCTCATTTCGCGCATAGAAGATGTAAGCCTGGTGATCCTGTTGCCTTTGTTCTTTGCTATCAATGGCCTCAAAACTCAGATCAGCCTGTTGAACGAAGGTTATCTGTGGCTCATTTGCGGTCTGATCGTTCTGGTAGCAGTTATGGGTAAATTTGGTGGCAGTGCTGTAGCAGCCCGTTTTACGGGCCACTCTTGGGCTGATTCCTTGGCTTTGGGGGCTCTGATGAATACACGAGGATTGGTGGAACTGGTTGTATTAAGCATAGGATATGATCTCGGAATTTTGACCCCTACTATTTTTACCATGATGGTCCTGATGGCTCTGGTGACCACATTTATGACCCGTCCTATGCTGTGGGTCATTTCACGTTTCTTTTCTGACGAAGCGTTAAAGGTGACTAACAAGAGGTTTACTAAATGAATAGTAATATCAAATTGGGGCTAGCTTGATGTCAGAAGATGTGATGCGAATATTCTGTCCTCAATGGCAGGGTTCAGGCGATAGTAATGATCTCTATTTCAGTGCAATGGAGATCTATGAAATGTACTTGAAAGATAGAGGATTTATATCAATAGATGTCAGCTCTCAGGAGAAATTGGGAACGAATAAAAATATCCTGGGTTTAGATTCAATAGTTGAGAATCTTGGAAGGATCGTGGATCTGCTGACCAGGGAAAAACCCAAAAGAATATTTTGTGTCGGTGGTGATTGTGGTGTCGAGTTGGGTCCGGTTTCGTATCTGAACAGGATCTACCATAGCGACATGTCTGTTGTGTGGTTCGATGCACATGGGGATCTCAACACACCATTGAGCTCTCCAAGTAAGCACTTTCATGGAATGCCCCTACGATGTCTGCTGGGAGATGGTGATGAAAGCATTTTGAAGCGTTGTTTTTCCTGCATCCGTCCAAGCCAGGTGATATTAGCGGGAGTGAGGGAACTTGATCCGCCTGAAATGGAATATATTTCAAACCATAATATCAGCACTGTTTCGGTAGATCAGCTGATACATTACAAACATAGCATTGTTGAACTCATAGGCTCAAAGAACCTGAGGAACATATTTGTTCACGTGGATCTGGACGTGCTTGATCCGGATAGTTTTCCATATTCAAAGTGTCCTTCAAAAGGGGGCATTAACAAGCAGCAGTTATTGGAACATTTGCATAAGATCGATGATATCTTTAACATAGTGGGTTTCAGTGTTGTTGAGTATCTTTCCTCAGACAATGACGGTAAATATGAAGTTGGTTCCCTTATTGATTTCGGTTTCGGGATGAAATCATGTCTTTAATTTAATGAGGTTATTTTAACAACATCTTATCAAAGTTGTCAAAGACCCTCCAATTCCTTCATTATGTAGCTGCGGAGTCGCACCTCTTCATCATACGAAGTTTATTCCATAAGTATGAGTCAAGCGATGCCCAGTATCTGCCATTTCATGCCGCTTTCTTAGCGTTCCAGTAATGATATCTCTCTGTTGATCTTCTGAAGGACGAAACCCAGGTCATCGGCCATTTCAATAAAAAGCTCTTGCTCTTCCTTATCATATGCAAAGCTTGAGGGGATAAGCACTGTAAGTACTCCATATACCCTGCCATCGAACAGCAATCTGCTAGCCATACCACTCATCCCCGCATTCTCACATGATAGAGAGCAATCAGCACAATCAGGGTTTGGATGGTCGATAACTATTATCCCATCGTTTCTGAGCGCCGAGTTCATACAGGATGGTAATCTTCCACTTTCCAACTGTTCCTGAATAAGCCTTCTCGTGCTTTCGGTACCAGATGCAGCAGTGGACCTAATGGATCCATTCTCATTCACCAGTACTATCCATGCATCACTATAGCCAAGTGTTTCTGTGAGATAGGCACAGGATTGTTCAATAAGGAGGAATGGATCTTTTTCGCGTATCATCAATTGGCTGACCTTTCGGATGGCCAAAAGTACCTTATGAAGGTGCTTTTCACGTTCTTCAGCCTGTTTATGTTCTGTAATATCTTTGAAGAAGCTAAAAAAACCCGGTTCTGGCTTGTCTGAGTAAGTCGTGCTAACTTCAATATCCAGTATCTTACCATTCTTGGTACGGTGCTTTGTTGAAAACCGGTCCTTTCCTGATTCAATGATCCTGCAGATGTGAGCTACTGTATCTTCATAGCTCTCATTTGCTTCCAAGTCTGAAATGTACATTCCAAGCAGCTCTTCATGTGTATAGCCACTCATCTTACAGTATGTTTCGTTCGTTTCCAGAATGGCCCCTTCCAGGTCCACATACAAATAACCATCACAGGCAGTTCCAGTAAGGGACCTGTATAATTCATCATTTGTCTGTAAGGCATTTTCTGTTCTTCTGTTTGTTGTAATGTCCAAGCCAAAAATTGCCAGTTTTTCCACTTTTCCATCTTTATCTAATACAGGATATATAGAAGTCAGAACTGCATATCCATCAAGTTCATCTTGAAAATGTTCTGGATTGCCTTCTGATATCACTTTATTTGCCATTTTCCTATAATTCTTTACCACATCAGGTGGCAAAAGGTCGTATGCGTTCTTTCCTTCCCATCTATCTAGGTTTGTTTTCAGACGATACGCTGCAACTTCATTGATATCAATGACAACCCCTGAAATATCGATAAGTACTACCGATCTGGTAGAGAAGGGCAGTATAGACTTTAGATCTCTTTCACTTTTTCCCAATGATCTTATTGCCTGTGTGAGTTCGGTGACATCCTGTATAAGTCCTATTATCCCGGATGTTCTACCAGATGCATCACTATAAGTAACTTTATGGAAGAGTACATCTCTTTTAGACCCATCGGACAGCTTTATCTGCGACTGATATACTTGATGACCAGGCACTGCAAAAAGATCTTTATCCATAATTTCAAATCTTTCTGCAAATTGTTTTGGCCACGTATCAAGCACAGTTCTGCCAATGATATCTTTTCTATTCGTCCCAATGAAGTGTTCAAATGCCTTATTACAGCCCAGGTACTTCCCAGAAGCATCTTTATAAAACACAGGCAAAGGAATTGTATCCAAAAAAGTAGTCAGGAACTCTGACCGATCTTTCAGTTCAGTACTTCTGTCAGCATCCTCCAGAACAGTTCTGCAGCTTTCAAGAAGTGATAATTCATATTGTATCCCGGGCCATGTTTTGTTTTTCATAGCAGTTTCCTTTAAGGTCTATCTCATGTTCAAGTCCATACCTTTTCAGCAAATAATATGTTTGCATCTCTCCAATGTTCCTAAATAGTTGCTATTCTCTCTATATAAGAACATTTCCTTTATTTTTATAATTTCATGTGGGTAAAATTAGTATTTATACTATGCAGCCTTTTGAATCAATGCAGAGCAGGCGTGTATCTCTTTATTCATATTTTTGCTCTGAAGGAACATTGTGAGGAATACTTTTTAATATCATCTCGATAAAAAAACATTTATGGGTGATCATATGGCAAATGGGAATATTATCGAGTTAAATGATTCTAACTGGGAGGAAATGCTGGCAAACCAGGAAAAGCCCATGGTTGTCATGTTCTATCTTCCTGCATGTTCTCACTGTAAGCAGATAGAGCCATATTTCAGGGAATATGCGGATGAGTTCGGTAGTTTATGCACTTTTATCAGGATGAACGGTATGGATAGCCAGATGACAGCCATGAAGTACGGTGTGCGGTCAGCTCCCACGTTCAAGTTCTTTTGTAAAGGTAAAGCCATCAAGGAAGCTGTAGGATTGGTATCTCCTTCACTGCTCAAAAGTGCCATACAGGAACTCATTGAGCACGGCAATGAATGTGTACTGCATAGCACCCCGATGCCCGATGAGATCTCACCTTATGAGTAAGGATGGAGCATTTTTACTTTCATCTTTTTCTTTTATCGAACCTACCTTTTTTGTGATCGTATATTACAGGTTCTCCTGTATTCAGCTCGAATTTAGGGATATCTTCATCTGAAATTCCCTCTATATATTTGACCACTGAGCGCAGACTATTGCCGTGAGCGACAACTATCACGTTCTTATTCATTTCAAGGAGGGGCAGTATCTTATCCTTAAAATAAGGGATCGTCCTTTCGTAAGTGTCTTTCAGACTTTCACCACATGGAGGTGCAACATCGAAACTTCTTCTCCAGATGAATACCTGTTCCTCTCCATACATCTCACGTGCCTGCTGTTTGTTCTGTCCCTGAAGTTTTCCATAGTACCGTTCGTTCAAGTTCTCACTGGAATATACTGGCATCTCGCTTTCATCGACGCGCATAGGATGATGTGACCATTCGTCTCCTTTTCCATCATCATGCAGAAAAATGCCTGTCTTTTTCTGACGTGACAATATAATGAAAAGCGTAGTCTGCGCTCTTGTGAGCTTTGATGTGAAAGCAACATCAAAATCAAAGGATTGCAAGTCCTTTGCACAGTCTATTGCCTCTTTGATACCTTTTTCGCTCAGAGGGACATCTACCCAGCCTGCAAATCTGTTCTCCAGGTTCCAGCGTGATTCTCCATGTCTTACAAGCACAAGGACGCTCATTCCAGTTCACCCATTATTGATTGTAATGCTTCTCATTTAAATATATTCATGTAACAGTGAAGCCAGTCTCTGCAAGACCTATCGCTTATCAGTTCAAATTTATTCTCGGCTTAAAAAAGTGATTTATAGGTATGATCCCATCTCTATTTTAAGGATGTGAGAGTATGAACGCAAAAGAAAGATCGATCAGAATTCACATTTCATTGATACTGTCAATGGTTGCCATCATAGGTTTATCAGGATGTGTAACCTCTCAGGTACAGGATGTGCTAACAGGCACAGTATCCTTTGCAGAAGAGAACATTTCATTTTTTAATGCAACTGCCTACGTAAAAATCATGGATATAAGTATTGCAGATCCCTCATCCAGGGGTGTGGCTGAACAGAAGATCTCGAATCTTTCCATCACCAATGGGACAAATAATGCATTTCAGTATTTAGTCCCAACAAGTAAGTTGGAGGAAGGAAAAGAATATTCTCTGTCGGTGCATATAGATGTAGATGGCGATGGGACCATTTCAGAGGTAGATTACATAATTATCCAGCATTATCCATTGGACCCAGGCTTAAAGACCCTGGATGTAGTGGTGCATAAATTCTCTGGGGGTGAAACAGCGATCAAAGTATTAACTGAGGAGCAGAATGGTGCTTCCGCGGATCTGGAGAAAGGGGAGCTTATTACTATAAGACTGGAAGAGAACCCAACTACAGGCTATTCATGGAACATGAGCTTTACAGATGGGCTGGAAATAATAAAAGATGAATTCATCCCATCCACAGATACAGGGCTAGTAGGAGCCGGAGGTGTTCATGAGTGGACCATCAGGGCTAACAGCTCAGGACAGTATCATGTTCTTGGGATCTATAAAAGACCATGGGAAAATGTCACAGGAGATGAGAATGCTTTCAATTTGACCTTGAACATTAGTTCATAGATCGGACAGGTAAGTACACGAATATGATCTCCGATGCATTTACATCGGTCAATTTGCTTTCTTTTACTGCAGCAGAGGAAGTGTAAATGTAAATGTACTACCTTTACCAACCTCGCTTTCTACCCACACTCTTCCTCCCTGCATTTGTACGAACTCCTTTACGAGTGCAAGTCCCAGGCCAGTGCCTCCCTCGAGGCGCTCTCCATGGGACCTTAGTTGCACAAAGGACTTAAACAGTTTCTGCTGTTCACTTTCCGCTATTCCTATGCCATTGTCTTGCACAGCAACGATCAATTCATCATCTTTGATCCAGCCTGTGACAGTCACGGCCCCGCCGCTGGGAGTGAACTTTATTGCATTGCTCAGCAAGTTAAGCAGGATCTGTTTGAATTTACCGTGATCCGCCCAGACATTACCGATTCCAGGGTCAACACGGGTCTCAATAGTTATGTTCTTCTTCAATGCGAGCGGATATACAGACAGTTTTGTTTCATTGACCTCATAGGCCACTGAAAAGTTATCGTAATATATAGGCATCTTCCCAGATTCCATTTTTGAAAGGTCAAGGATGTCATTGATCAATTCCAGCAGGTTCTTTCCGCTGTTCAGGATATTAAGTATAAATCTCTCCTGCTTGGGTGTAAGATCTCCGTTTTCTCTGGTGAGCATGAGTTCAGAAAATCCTATGATAGAGTTTAAAGGTGTCCTTAGCTCATGGCTTATACCTGCAAAGAATTCGCTCTTTGCACGATTACCTTCTTCTGCTATCTTTTTTTCTTCAATGAGAGCTTTTTCTGCTTCTTTTATCTCAGTAATATCAGTGAAGGTCACTGCAAATTGATCTTTCTGAGATGGGAACGCTGAGATATCAAAGTGCTTTTTCAGAGACTCCGAGTATCTTGTAAAACGGACCGGTTCCATCTCCAGAGCGACCTTCCCGCATATTTCAAGGAAATCAGTTACTTCTATGCCGGGAAATACATCAGTAACCCTCTTTCCAATAATATCAACTCCCTGCAGTCCGGTCATCTTTTCAAAAGCTGGATTCACATCCAGAAAAATATAATCTGTAGGACTGCCACTTTCATCTGTTATTATCTTATACAAAGCAAAACCATTAAGGGAGTTCCTAAATATAGTGCAGTATTTTCTTTCGTTCTCAATAACCAGCTGTTCAGTCTGCTTCCTCATAATATTTTCCTGTTCTAGCAGAGAACTGGTCTTAAAGAGTTCCTTTGTGCGTTCCTCTATCCTGCATTCGAGCTCCTCCCGTCTTTTCTCAAGTTCTTCTTCTATCTTTTTTTCTCTTGTGATGTTGCGGAGGTGTTCCACTATGTACTGGATATTTCCATTGTCATCTATTACAGGATAAGCTCGCACATCGAACCACATGCCAAAAAGATCAATGTATTTTTGGGTCTGCGCAGGTCTATTTGTCTTGTATACTTCTGAAGTAGCACACTTTTCACAAGGTTTGTCACGGCCTATAAGCTCATAACACTTCCTTCCCGATACTTCAGAATGGCCTTTTTGT
>JAHFZE010000197.1 GCA_020854785.1 Methanomethylovorans sp. | reverse complement strand
TGGCCGTTATCTGCACAGCCGCTTGAAAAAGCTATGATCAATAATATAAGGATCAAACCAATTTTCTTTATTCTCTCACCTCAAACAAATTTGGGAAAAGGAAGAGTTTATGTGATAAAAAGTTATTGAGATATTTAAGCACATTAAATCCATATTAGTCAAATTATAGTAATAAGTTTAAATTCTATGAATCAATAAAATATATAGTGTCTAGAGTAGCTTTGAAAGAAAAACATATTTGAAGAAGGTTACCATGAAGGCTATTTTTTTTCTTTTGTTATTGATTTTCATCATTTCTTTAATGATCATTGCAGGCTACTATACTTTCCTTCCAGCTGACAATAGAAAACGATTTACAGGTATAAAATATCTGAAGGAACAATTAATGTCTCCTCATGTCTATCCGTATCTTATCCTGGCAGGATCCATATATCTGCTCATGAAATCAGAGGTTCATTTTTCAATGCAGCCCTGGATGATCTATTTCCCGCAATTGGCACAATATATCTTACTTCTGGAAGGAAGTAAGGTAAGCTATTTCCAGATGGTGATTCATCCCATACTAACGTATATCAGTGTTTTCATCTATCTATGTGGCTTCTCCTACCTGTTGATATTTACTTTCCTTTTGCTCGTAATTACCCGGCAATTCGAAGTTTTGCAGGAATATTCTATTGGTTTTATTCTGATCTATCTCGTAGCTTTTCCATTCTACATATTCACACCTGTGAAGGTGACGGGTTATTCTCTTCCTAATGTAGCGCCATTATTGTATGATCTCGATCCTATTGTTAGGGAAGCATTACATGTTGTGGACCCACTGAAGGATAATTGTTTTCCGAGCCTGCATGCGGCTCTGTCCATAATGGCAATGCTTATTATCCTTTTCAGAACAGATCTCACACGATTTAAAATATTTGCAGTTTCATTGACCCTTGCTATACAGTTCACTATATTTTATTTGGGCATACACTGGATCACAGATTTCATCGCAGGTATGGCTCTGGGTTGCCTCAGCTATTTTGTTGCTACAAGATATGGCCATTATATAGCCAGCCACATTCCTCTATTAGCCAGCACTAAGTTAGACTTAGATACGTTTGAAAAAAAATAAATTAAATATCTGAGGATCTTGACAAACCTCTTATTTGATTGATCTACACAATTTTTATCAACGCAACGATGCTAATACACTAAGGCTCAAAGAAGTAAAAAACAAGCTTTTCGTCCTTGTGTTAAAAACGAATTCCAGTAAAAAATGAATATGATCATTGATCAATACAATAATAGAGAGAGTTCTAATAGATCAAAGAGGATTTCAATAAACCTTCCTTTTTAATCGATTTTTATACCCCATGTAAGACAATTTTCAGATAGGGGGTTTTTGAAATCCTCATCTGCTAAAAAAAGAGCAACCATCATACTCTATTGGTTTGATGGTTGCATCGGGTCAAATTCAACTACTCTTCATGTAAATTATTTATAGAGAACAAAGATCAGTTTTTCTGTCTCTTTACATACTCATATCCAACTGCAAGTATGCCCATCAGAAGGAAGGCCATGATATATGTCCATATCCTTGACTTTTCGGCTCTTGTTCCCTCTAATTCAATGTCTCCTACATGTGAAAGGTTCATGTCATCACTGTTTGCAGATGCAAGCATCTTTCCAGCTGTAATGGCGAATGGAGAGAATCCTGGAGTCCGGGCTTCGAACGTGGAATAATCCGTGCCGCTGCTTTCAAGCGTTGTGGGCAGCACTTCCCATGCAGTCCCATTATATCTTTGCAATCTAATATCGTCAGTGCTGATCCCCATATCTTCCATCCATGAATTGTTCACTATGAACTCAACCCTTGGATCCCTTATGTTATCGGGTATTGCAAATCCAGCATTACCCACCCAGATATTTACGTGCTGATAGATCAATCCTTCAGGATCGAGGGATACGAGCTTTGACCTGTTGTTAAGAACCTCTATAGTGGACGTTATGCTTCCAGAGTTCTTAAGGGAATAAAAGCTCACCTTCTGTATAGGATTGCCCTCTCTTGAGAACTCATAGGTGACATTGGCATTCATTCTGAGGTATTCATTGTCTACATCTCTCACGGCTACATTCACAAAGTCCTCAACACTGCCTGCGCCGCCGCCTCCACCACTACTGCTGCTACTACTGCTTCTGCTGCTGCCGCCACCACCTCCTCTACTGCTACTGGTTGAAGATGTTGTGAGGCTGATACTTACTGCTTCTCCCTGCAATCCATTTTCATTGTATGGGACCAGAGTATAGTTGTAAGCGGTGGAACTATTTAGGTCGCGGTGTACATATGTTGATTCTGCTACGGTATCAAGGACAATGCCATTCATGCTGATCTGTACTGTTGCAGTATCTTCGGAAGCATCCCACTCTAAAGTGATAGAACTGGTCCTGATGTCCCTCCCTTCGACATTTGAAATCACGGGCAGCTTCAGCGTAGTAGCCGAATCGCTTACCTGTGCAGTGTTAATGTTTCCGGAGGTGTCCACTGTTTCTATACTGATGGTGTACTCCATTCCGTTGCTAAGTCCTGTTGCGTTATAATAGTTGTTAGGCGTGCTTGTTACCAATGTTCCATCGATGTAGATCCTGACGTTACTGAAATCCTCATCAGTTGGGTTTGTCCACGTCCATCTGATCCAGGTTGGACCTACACTGCTTTCCTGTAAGTTCGTTACAGGTGCAGGTGGAGTTCTGTCTATGGTCCTGGTTGTCGCCTGATCGGTCACTATTGCAGGATTGATGTTCCCGGCAGTGCCT
>JAHFZE010000048.1 GCA_020854785.1 Methanomethylovorans sp. | reverse complement strand
GCCTCTTCGGGAAACCTCCCCGGAAGACGGACTCGCCGGAAACAGTTCCCGAAGGGCTTTGCGGTTTGAGGTACAAACTTCACCCATTCATGATTTTTTCCCATTTAGTCAAAAGTGTAGGTTTGACCCCTCTGGGTTGCGCATTGCGATTTTTCCTTAAAAATCATGGAAATACTCAACCTGTCAAATGTGTAGTTCTGACACCTATAAGGGTTCCCAGGATCGGGAACTACCGGATAATTTGTCATATCGACAATGAGGGAAAAGAAATAATGGTTGTCGCAATCGGAGACCGGAAAAACATTTACAACCAAGTGAAAAGAAAGCCCTGAAAGCAAACCGTCGAGCCGCCCCTCAACCGCCCTTATTTTCCCTGTTTCGGTCATTTTGTCAAATGTGTAGGTCTGACACCTCTAACGGGTTTCTTTGCATTTCTGGGGATTTCTCACTTGCAATAGTGGGGATTTCTGTTTGCATTTTTGGCCATTTCTATTTTGCAGAAAACAGGCCGAGTTCGCCGAAACCGGCATTAGGATCCAATTAAGATAAATTCGATACTCTCAAATACTCTAATAACTCATGATCTATAGATTCCCTATTTTTAAAAGAGCACTTACTTGCATGCCTTATAAATTCTCTCCTCTGCTGTGCATTCATAGACCGAAACTTTCTTTTCCACTTGTCGGCATCTCCGTTTTCAATATGGCTATTCCTAAATATAATATATTCCTCAGGCATCATGGCAATTTCTATAAACTCTTCGGGTGTACGCCCGAACGCAGCTTCAAAAAAATCCTTGTGGGTTCCAACTGAGCCCTTAGTTGCCAGAAGAATACATTGGACTCCTCTAATAAGTCTTTTGCTCCAATTATTACCGATATAGGTCCTATCTTTGGCATCAAGGGGTATATACTTCATCGGAAATGAGTAGATCTGTGTTCCTAACTTTTCATTCAACTCAACATTGATTCTAAGTCTTTCGTAAAAGTCCTCTGGCGTGTCTTTATAGTTATAAAGAACATAATTCGACAGGTTTCTCACTCCATGTCTTACTGCCATGTTAACCCGGTCAATATATTCATCTTTTAACTCAATATGATCAAAGGCTAACCTAAGCGGTTTTATCGCAATCCTTGATAGCAGACGCATTTTGTCTCCATTTAAAAGCCGTAAGTCAATTCCCTGGTTAAAATCAACAAACCTGTTCTTATTTCTAAATCTAGCCCCTTTAGAAAATCCAAGATCACAAATGTCCTCGATTATTCTTTCAAAACAATTGGATGCTAAGACGTTATTATCCATCAAAACCAAATGCTGTTTAGGGCCATAAACCATCTCAATTGATTGGATTTGTTTTTTCAAAGGAAGGTAGTTTTTAAAAAGGGGTTCTATTTTTCTTACTGCACAGAAATCACATTTATTCGGACAACCTCTGGTGGCGTATCCTATGTAAGAATCATTCAATCCATATTTGTAATCTGTCATCTCAAGAAGATTATAATCCGGGGTCAGCGAATCTACTATCATCCTATCCCCAGCATCCAGAATGCCTGGTTGATCAATCAGTCCAGGAATTACGGTAACTCCCGTTGCTTTTTCAAGATCTTTTCTGAGTAGGGTTGCCATCACCCCACCTACAATTATCTTTCCGTTTGGAGCAATAGAATTAGAAAAGAAATCTATTGTTTTTATTGTAATGTCCCAGTGAAAAGTAAAAAGAGTACTGATATATATTCGGTCCCACTTTTCTTCCTGAAATTCTTTTATGCAACCCTTCGCAAACTGAACAAAATCTCCCTTCAACTTATGATAGGTTGAAATTTTCATTAAGCCCAGCGGAGGGTACTTATTTTTGTAGCCTGGCTCAACTAGTAGAATACTTCTCATGAATCAATTGTTTGGGTAGTTAAATCTACCTGTTCAAAAATAAAATGAAGAAATTCTTTTGATATCTCTTGGCTAACCCCGGGGTCTAGTTGAAAACCGTTTGAACTATGCAGCAAATAATCCTTCAAAAAAACATCTATTAATAATTCCATCCCTCCATTTGCATACTCTTCTATCCTTGAAATAACTCTTTTGTCATCCTGAATAGAATTAAAATCCATGTTATTTTCTTCAAGCACAGCTGCGTAATAACAAGCCCATTCGCGTGGGTTTATTGTTTTAGACCAGAACCTGTCTTCCTTATCTTTACCTAATGCTTTAGTTTGTTTATTTTTGATCCCAAGGCACGCACAAACAAAAAATATTTCGTGAAAATCCCCCACAACTAGGTTTTTTAAATCGTTATAAAGAGAGCCGTATTTCCCCTCTGTTTTTACTCTGATCTCTCCATCCATTTTCATTCCTCTTCACCTTCATCATTCAATAACGTTATATAGTTTTCGATGTTTTTCTCATGTATTTCAGTATTACCCTGTCCATCTGGATCAAGAACAAAAAAATTTCCCCAGTTCGGAGAACTTTTAAACAACCTTGCCTCTGTCTTTGTAAACTCGGTATCAGTAACCAATAGAATCCACTGAGACGAAAACTGCGGCAAAAAACTAATTAGATTTGCCCTGTGACCTCCAGACAAGCGACCTAAAGGAGTATCCATGAACAAGGGCATTTCAAGAAGTTTATCCTGAGCTGCCACTTCAGCCAGGGCTACAATAAATGCTATAGACATTATCTGTCTTTGCCCAGCGGAAATGTTTGCCAAAAAGGGCCTCTCCCAGCGATCCAAAACTTGGAGGGAATAATCATCCTTTACTAAAACCTTTCTAATCGCCTCTTGACCTTCAGAATCCAAAAACCTCTTTAGGAAAAGTGTAGCTTTTTCACTGATCAAGTGTTTAATTTCCTGAGTAAATCCCTCGTAAACAGCGGTTAACGCTTCTGAAGATTTTCTTGCAAGGTTTGCTCTTTTGATTACCTCTTTACCCTTATCTTGTATCTGCTTCTCTTTTTCGATTTTTTCGAAAAGCAATTTTCTCTCTTCCAGTAACACGTTGATTTCGTTGGTGATTACTAAATCTTCTGCCTCAAGTTTTAATATTTTTTCTTTTAATTCTCCTCTGGCCTGCTCAAGTACTGGAACATTTCCAAAATCTCCCTCACCTATTTGATCTGATATTTTTTGCAATTTCATTCTTGCATTATCTATCTTATTTCGAAGATTTCCATAAGACAGGAGCATATTTTCAATCTGGGTACCATCATCAGAAAAACGGTTTATTACATCACTTAAATATCTCCACAAATCCAAAGCCGAATCCTGTAATGCAATATCTGTAGCTTTGTGAAGCCATTCCAGTACCTTTTTCTCTGCATCAGATCCTTTATCAACAGCTCTGTCACAAACACAACACCAGTGTTCATTCAAGATTTTCTCGACCAAATCTTTGCGGATTTCTGATGGTATATCTCCTCTTTTTTTCAGATTATCTATCTTATGAAAAACATTTTCCAAATTTGTGCCAACCAATTGAATCGCCATCTTAGCGGAACCAGTTTTCATTTCGGATAGAAGATTCTTGGAGTCATTTTGAAAATTTTTTAATGTTTCCTCCAATCTTTTCCTTTCTTCAAGGAGATGATGTATGGCTTTAAATTTTTCGAGTTCTTTGTCAATATCCTTCAATTGCCAATTTGCAATTCTTAGTTCTTCAGCAACCTTATCTAAACGTTCTTTTTTCTCTTTTTCTTTATCTTCATTGTCCTTAAGTTCTTTCAGAAGTCTTGCCAACTCAGGGGTAGAATGTTCTCGCATTTCTGATTCCAATTTCCGGGTAAGCCTTGCTGTGGCTTTAATCGCTGTTTCAAGAGCATCAACATACAAAAGGTTTCTGATTCCTTTGGATATCTCCTTTCTCTGCTCAACACTTGCCCTCGTCAGGCGCTCTATTGTCTCGCCGTCGAAAAAAAAGTAATCTTTGACTCGAGGGTTAATTATTTTTTCTACCAACGAGTCAATATCATGTTTATCAATTACTTTCGTATTGCCATCTGATTTGGTTGATGAGAGTTTGACGCTTCCCATTTCTTCAATCACATCACCGTCTTTAATTAATCCAATGATTGATCGTTTGAGACAATATTTAACTCCTTCATGTGAAAAAAATAATTCAACGAATGCCTCAACTGTCGCGCCTTGTGATTTTCCTAAAACATTTGTATTGACTAGTTGGATCTCAGATTCTGGAACATCTCCGTCTTGAGAGAGACGTTTAACTCCAAAAAGACAGAACACAATAGCCCTGAAGATTCCTGTTTTACCTCGCCCATTCTGTCCAAAAAAAATGGAGATGTTTTTTTTCTGAGTTTCCGAAGGGGCAGCAAAGGTAATATCTTGAACACCTTTGAATTGTCTAAAATTAAAAAGGGTCAGTTTATGCAATATCAACGAAATTCCCTCTTTTCTTTGTTATCTCGCGCACTAATGCTTCCAGCTGTTCAAAAACTGTCATTTCTGGATATTTTTCGGACAAAATAACAGCAACTATAGACAATTCTGCAACATCTTCAGGAAATTCTTTCAACTTCTGGACAATCATCTTGTTAATACTTGACTCTTTATAGGTTTTGTTAGTTGGCATTAATTTCTTTCTCCTCTTCACCTAAGGTATGGAAAATTTCCCAAGGCTTTTCATTCAAAAGATGAATCATCCCCATCCTCTTCAAAGTATCCCAAATTTCAGCCCTGGCTTCAAATTCATTCAAGGAAGAAGACGCAAACTCCACAAATCTGGGCATTTCTCTTTTCAAGATGGTTTTTGACATTTCTCGGAAGTTTTCCTGCTGGTCCAAGCTAGGAGCAACAAAAAAATCATGAATAACTGCAAATGTTTTTCCTTCTGACATCCGTAAGATTCTACCGCGCCTCTGAATAAACTGCCTAGGGTTAGTAGTGCTTGACATAATAAACACAGTTTTTGTTGACGGAACATCTACCCCTTCATCAAGGCATCGAATTGCAACAAGTACTTGTATTTCTCCCTCTTTAAATTGTCCAAGGACTTTTTCCCTGTCATGAAGATTCACATCATGGACGAATTCATGAGCCTTGAATCCCAGTTTGGCAACTTCTTTTAAAACAGCTTTATGTTTGCCAGGGGCACAATAGATTAGAATATCTTTCGTGGGTTTCCCTTTTAGTGAATCGTCATCTCTCGTTTTTTTAAGCAACTCCAGTAAAACCCGCATCTTGTTATGAGCAGATGAAATGATCATGGAACGTTTTTGTAATACGATTTTTAATCCATCGGATTTAGAATCGTCCAAATTATTGACATGACTCATTTGTATAATTTTCTGTGTTAAGACTGCAAATTCCTGGATTTCCTCGTTTGTCAATTCAATAAGATTTGGGAAATACTTATATGGCGTTAGATAAGTCCCGATTGCCTTTTCGAGGGGATATTCGAAACAAACATCCCCGAAATAATCAAAAATGCTGCTAGTTCCCTCATGGTCGAACCATCTTCTTGGCGTAGCGGATAAACCCAATCTTTGTTTGGCCTTTTCGGTTAATGCTTTCCTCAAATAATTGGCTCCCAGATAGTGGACCTCGTCTCCAATAATCATTGTGTAAGATGGATTCAGTTTCTCTATTGACTCTTGGAAACGTTCAGATGCTGCAGTCATTTGGACAGCGATAATACAAATATTCTGGATAGCTCCAATATTAAGATCCTGAATTTTAGATTTAACTTCTATTTGCCATTTCCCATGATCCCCGCTGCATAGGATTGGGTTAAAACCAAACTCAATAACGTTTTTCGACCATTGATCCAACAAATGCTTATATGGTACCAATATTATTAGAGCAATTCTCCCATTCTCTTGGTAAACATCAACAGCCGCCGCCAAAGATGTAATTGTTTTCCCAGTACCGGTAGCCATTTCAAAAATACCCCTATGACCTGCTTTTTTCCAGGAATCAATAGCTTGTTCTTGATAGGGGTGTAATGCAAGGGGAACAGAGAGTTTAATGGGAGGCACTTCTTCAACATTCTTGGAAGAAATTGGGTAGGGCCTTCCTTTTGATGACCTCATTTCAACCATCTTCTCACGAATTGCATCTGGTAACTGATGTACCCTGAATTGTTGATTACCATCATTCCAAAGGCTTTCCAACCTGGAAAAATGCTTGCGTAAATATGGCTCCTGACCTTCTTTCCACGATCTAAAAACCGAAAAAGCTTCTCCGTTGAGCGAGCCCTGAATGGAGTCATTCAAAGATCCGTGGATTACAACAGAATCGCCATATTCATCCCTAAACGCTCCCACCTTGTCGTGGTAGTTACCTGGATAACCTATTTGCCGAGGAATGGCAAACCTTATTTCCAGCAACCCGTCAGCAATTAACCATGCGAGTGCATTCAAGGTATCTGTTTCCAAGGAAGTTTTTAGATCCTCAATCCTTGTTGCTAGCAAAGATTTTAGGGCTTCATCTAATTTGGCTTCTTGCCCGAATTGAAGCGCTTCCCAGTCTTTTTTGGATAAAACGGGGGACATTATTATCTGGGCCTTCCCCCCATTTAAAGCCAGGCTTGCTATCCCTGAAGAAGCTATTCCTAGCCATCCAGAAGAAAAAAAACCTACACCCCTCAAATAAAAATTTGAGTGCTTAAGCAACGGCACCTGTAAATCTTTAACAAGATCGTATTCGGAACTGTCATAAACCAGTTGTAAATCCAGGTCTTTAAGCATTCTGAACCAACTCTCTTAATATAACAACATCTCCGTATACCACAACCTTCTTTTGTTCCCCAAGCATGCTTGAGGTTAACTGGTTTTGAATAATCTGCATTTCTTTAAGCATTTCCCCAAGCACTTTGAGGTTTTCAGCCCCGCCGAAATCTTTTGCTAGGATGAGGTAAACGAGGTCTTCAAATACTTTAATTCCTTCTTCGTTATATTTGGATACAAAGGCGTTCTTGGCACTACCCAGAACTTTAAATTCATTGGTAAAACCTAGCATTTCTCCAAGAAGTGTTTTTGTCCTTAAAATACCCTCCGGGAGTGGGGGTAGATCGTCATATTCTATTAATTCGCTTATCAAGCCATACCTCCTATTGATTCTATTAGCTTGATCCAGACAATTTCTCGCCTGATTAATTAATGATTCTTTTTTTAGATCTGTCCACTCGATGGAATTAATATGAATAAGAGAGCCTTGACCATACCTGAGTATGTTTTCTTTCTGGAGTGCTGCATAAAGGGTGTTTTCATTATAGCCATATTTTCCGATAAAGGTTTCTTCAAGTTCTTCGAAAGAACAGGGCGTTTTTTTGTTTTCCAAAAACCTTTCTACCTGATCGGATATTGTTATTTCGGATGTAGTTTTTCCCTCTTCGATCCAACGAACTGCCGGGTAATTGTCAAAAGATAATCCTTTAGCCTCTGATTTAAGAACGTTGTATAGAAACTTTGGATCTTTTATACCTAAACTAATACAAGTAACACGTTTGTCATAAAAAATTTTTTCTATAGAGACATTACCGTTTTTGCAAACAAAAGTATGGAGGTATAAATAAATTTCCTTTATTTTCTCTGGATCAATTTCAAAGTTTTTCTTTGCGATGATGCCCTTGCTTCCAATATAGAAGTTATCTGAGAAACCGGACAAAATTTGTTGGTATTGAAAATCTTTTAGCATCAGCGAATCCAAAACATAGCTCTTCAATTCTGATAACGAAATGAAACCACCGTAATCCTCTATATATTGTTCTATGGCTACATTATTGGGAATCCGCGATTCAAAATTTCGGGATAAATATATTTGTGGATATTTTGGCAACAGTAATTCTGGATTTGCTGATAGTCTGAGACATGTATAAAGAGCGGTTTCAGAGGGTATTCCATTATTAAGACATTCATCATTAAATTCTTTAAATATCCCTGCTACCGAAACAAATGGAATTCCATTTGGAAGTTTGCTTAACAGAAACTCTTCAATTTCTTTGATAAAACTAAAATCAATCTCTACGAAATCCTTATGAACAAAGGCTCCTCTGTCCCAAAGCAAAACATTAGAATTCTCTCTTGTTAAATAAGCATGCACATTACGCTCAGAAATAGATTCATCTGCAGGGTATAATTTCTTTAGCTTCAAAAAGACTTCTCGAAAATGAACAGGCCTTCCAAATTCTTTCAAAATTTTTTCTGTCATTTGAGCTTTTGAACCCCATCTTCCACTCCATATTTCATCAGAATAAATAATTTTATCTTTTGTCTTGAGGTAATCAGAATCAAAAATTATTTTTAAAATAAAGGCATCTGAGCATTTCGTATGTTCAACCATTACCCTACATCCTTGTTCCTGAGAACAGGTTCTATTGATGACCTGGCGTGCATCTTCAAAAGTTAGCTCGATTTTGTTCTCTTTGATTTCATTTTCTAAGGTATACCTAACTAGTTCGCATTTGGGGCATAGCATATCCGTGCCGGTTTCGGCGAACTCGGCCACCGGTCCCGGTTCAACTCGGCCAGCGGCACGGTGAATTCGGCCACCTATTCGGGTGAACAGCGTCGAGCTTGATTCAGTTTAGCTCAAGGTTATTTCAATGACAATTTCCCCTTTTTCTACCCCCTTCCTCTTTACTCTTTGCCTTTTCTCTGCTTCTCAGTCGGAATCGGTTCGGATTCCTTCTTGCCCTTGCGCATGGAATCTCCTCTGAGGTCTATCTTGAAGGTGTTGTGGAACAACCTGTCGCATATGGCGTCGGCGAGGGTCGGGTCGCCGATATTCGGATGCCAGTCATTTATGGGACATTGACTGGTTATTATTGTGGATCCTGCCTGGTAACGATCCTCAACTATTTCCAGCAGATCTCGACGCTCGATATCCCCGAGAGGATTGAGCAGGAAGTCGTCAATAATGAGCAGATGCACCTTCGCCAACCTGGAGAGGGTTTTCATGTGCGAACCGTCTCCCCGGCTTTGCTGGAGACTTTCAAAGAGCCTGGGTGCTCGCATATAAAGAACCGTATAGCCGTTCCGGGCTGCGAAATTGCCCAGGGCGCAGGCCAGATAGGATTTGCCTATACCCGTCGGGCCGGTGAGGAGTACATTGCGGTGTGCATCAATCCAGCGGGTGCTGGAAAGCTCCAGCATCACCTGCCTGTTCAAACCGCGTGGATGACGAAAGTCGATGTCCTCCAGAGATGCGGCCTGGCGGAGCCTGGCATTCTTGAGCAGGCGTTTGAGCCGCTGGTTGTCGCGGTAAAGCTTCTCGTCCTGAACCAGAAATCCAACAAACTCAGCGTGGGAGAGTTCCGCGTGAGCGGGTGTGTTGAGTCGCTCTTCAAGGCCTTTTGCCATGCCCAAGAGTTTCATTGCGTTGAGAGTTGCTATGGTCTGTTCGTCAAGCATGATCTTCCTCCTGTTTGAAATTCGTGTAGTACTCCTTGCCCCTGATGTTGCCGTGCACCGGCAGGCTCGCCTGGGTGAGAACTTCTTCCTCGACTGCCTGGAGATCGAGACCAGCCGACAGGATGGCCCGTACCGACTTGTAGGAACAGGTGTTGAATTTGAGAGCTCTCTGGGCCGCCGCTTCAAGCCTCTCCGGTTCGTAATGCCTGCCCAGCCGCATTATTCCCAGGCAGGCGCGATACCCCTGCTCAGGATATGTGCGTGAGGCCATAATCTTTTCCACAAGCTCCGCAGTGGCGGATCCGGTCCTGGATGCCCACTGGATGAAGCGGGATGGACTCCATTCGGCATATTTGCGGTGCTCCGGGGGCATATGGTCCTTGAGCGTCGTATGAGTTCCTCTGACGTGAGACCTCGCGTGGGCAACCACACGTTCCCCCTTGCGGAGTACTTCAACGGTGGAGGCGGTCAGCCTTATGTCGAGTCTTTCTCTCAGAAGCTGGAAGGGTACGCTGTAATAGTGATGGTCGACCTCTATGTGGTAATCGATGTTGACCTTTGCCTTGAGCCATTCAGCGTATTCGTAGGGACGTTCTGGCAGGGACTGAGCGTTGGGTGTGTCTACGGTTTCAAACAGCTCCCTGCGCGACTTGCCCAAGCGGCGCAGTAAACGGGAGTTGAGGCTTTCCAGAAGCTCCCGGATGGCCATATTCAGCTCCTCCAGACTGTAGAAGGTCCGGTGGCGCAATACAGCCAGTATCCACCTCTGAGCTATAAGTGCTCCTGCCTCGACTTTGGCCTTGTCTCTGGGGTGACCTGGTCGAGCCGGCAGAATGGCGCAGCCATAATGCCCGGCCATCTCTGCATAGGTGCGATTCGGCTCCGCTTCATAAAAACACGGATCCTGTACCCCGCTCTTGAGATTGTCCGGCACCAGCAACCTGGGTACGCAGCCGAAATAGCGGAAGGCCCTCACATGAGATCCTATCCAGTCAGGCAGTGTCTGGGAGAGGGTTGCCTCGGCATATGTATAATTGGAAGCTCCCCATACGGCTATGAAGAGTTGAGTTGGAATTTGCTCGCCGCTGACTGGATCGACGATAGCCAGACCGTCGCAGTAGTCGACGAAGACTTTCTCTCCGGCTGTGTGGGTGATGCGCATGCAGTAATCCAGCTTGCCGCGCCAGCGGCGATAGTATTCGCAAAACTGTGTATATTGATAGCCGTCAGGGTGCTGCTCTTTGTACTCCAGCCACATTTGGGTCAGAGTGAGGTTTACCTTGCGGTGGGTCTGAAGCTCATCATGGATGTAGGCGCAGTCAGGCGGCGGACGGTGGACCGAGCTCGGCAAATGTTCCGTGGGAAAAAGACGGGATTCAAGTTCGGTGTCGGTGAGTCTCGAAGCTTCGGACCAATCCAGCCCTGCCGCCCTTGCCCTCCTGAGGTAGTCGCCGACGGTGCTCCTCGGGACATTGCAGCTTTGCGCTATCTCCCGCTTGGAAAGAGAGCAGACATGTTTCATGCGTAGAATTTCTTTTATCTTTCGCACAGGCAACCTCCTGTTAGCCATAAAATCACCCCCCGTAAATGCGATTTTATGGCTTTGGATTGCCCGGCGCTGTTCCTGATCCCCAATGGGAGCAAACTCCTCCTCCCCGACCAACCTAAGGGTGGCCGAGTTGCTCCGTCAAGCTGGCCGAATTACTCCGACAGGGTGGCCGAGTTGCTCCGAAACCCTGGCCGAGTTGCTCCGAAAAACGCATATCCGTATCAATAAGAAGGTTATTCTCCTTTCTTAGCTCTATTCTTGGGCTGAAAGTTGCTAGCGTAGCAAGTGCCGCGGGTGGGGGTTCTTGAGGCCACTGAAATTGTTCTGTGATTTGTTTAGCCAAATCATCAAAACCACAAACTCCTCTGACATCTTTAAGATGATTTGTTATCGAAAACCAAAGCAAATTAAGTGTTTCCACATTCTTTTTGTGTTTAATTTTTTGCAGAGATTTCTTTTCAATTTGCCTTACTCTTTCTCTTGTAATCCCAAATTGTTTTCCAACCTCCTCAAGTGTTTTGCTTTCACCATCCCTAAGCCCCATCCTGGCAGAAATAATGTCTCTATCTCTTGGTTTATCCAGAATTGATTCCAAAAAATTATTAACCATTATTTGATAGTTTGCAAAATTTCTTTCTTCCCATGAACCAATTTCATTTAGCGATTTGCCAAGGAAGGTTGTTAGATCCCAAAAAAGCGCAATCTTTTCGAAAGATCTTATATTTATGCCTTCTTTTTCAATGATGTCCTTCTCTGAGATGACTGCTAGTTCTTTCCAATAAAAAATATTGTTTTTTTTACAGGTTGAAATTAGTGACTCGGGCAAACCAAAAGAATCCAAGCGGAAATTTCCAATAGGTTTAACTTCCTGTTCATTAAGGAAGGGTTCACATAATGCAATATCCAGGGTTTTTTTAACCATTCCACTCTCTTTTTGGGGGAATAAAGAATTTAAAGCATCGATTATTACGGTAAGAATGGATTGTTCTTGCTTTTTTCTGATCCAAAAACCAAGACAAAAAGCCAAAAGAACTTCAGCCGGATCATCTTGGAAAACGCTGTCTTTTTGCAGTCCCTCCCATTGATCGGACGACAACAAAAGAAAATCTTTTAATACCAAGTTTTTTGAATCAACAATTCTCCAAATTTCTTCTACTTTTTTTCGGTCATAAATCAAATCGGGAATGGTTTTCCTTAAAATACTGTTATTGGGTGGTATTTCATAATAAATCATGTCTTCCGGGTGTGCTTTCATATATTTAATTGAAATTTTTTTATTTTCTTCGACTTTTTTCCCCTTCCCCAAAGAGGCTTTTCTGACTACAGGAGTTATTGCGGGGAAAATTCCAAAGATCTTTTGTTGATCTTTTAAGGAGGTAATCTTTTTTCCACTGACACGAAGATTTTTTTCGAACTGATCGATAATTTTTTTTTGTGCTTCAGTAAGTTCAAAAATGTGAGTGGGTGAGCAACAACCCAACAATCTATTTACAAGATTAGTTTTTACAAATGAATCAAAATCGCGCACTCCAATTTTCAAAAGAGCACGAAAAGCAGGGGCGCTAAGCGTTCTCAGAACCCCATCAAATTTTTCCATCTTTGTTTCTTCAATTTCACTCATAAAAAAACCTCATAAATTTTTTTTAAAGTCAAAACGATTCCCATAGGGGTCAAACCTAGGCAGGCTGTTACCCAAATTAAAGTTTGTCCAAACCAATCAGACAGAGCAAGAAGTCAGTTGTCGGATACAAGGGAAAAGCCCCAAAGCCGGCAGACCTACACAATTTACAAAATCTGGTTTTTGTCGAATCTTTTTGACCCTTCCTCCGCCAATGATTCCGACCCTTTCTCTTCCATAACCCTTCCGCCAACCACAATGGCAACGGTTTTGCCCTCTAATCATAAACCCAGATTGCATTCCGGTCATTAAAGACCTAAATGCGTAAACAGTGAGCGGTCAACGGTGAACGGGAGGAACCAGAGAACAGCCCATAGGGGTCAAACCTACGCATTTGACTATTTTATGGGAACCCTACAGGGACCGCTTCTCTTGCAACAGGCCCTAGGGTCTAGAGGTGTCAGACCTACACAATTGACAAACCTTGTTTCCCGGCTATTTCAAGGACCCTCTTCTCCAGTCCTCTGTCCTTTTTCATCGCCTCTTCGAACCGCCTGGCCGCCTGGGTCACTCCAGATAGCGAAATACCGTAGAGGTCTCCGATCTCCTTCAGCCTTGCCCCGCTGAAACGATGACAAAGATAGATCCCTGAAGATCTTGCCAGCCTGCCGTTTTCGGGAAAAGCCTTCTCTGCCCCTTCCCTGATCTTCGCGATATCGGGCCTCAGGGTCAGTTCGCGAAGTGCGGGGACATCCCTGTCGGATCCCTTCCCTTCCAGGTACTTTTCCCTGATGTCCCTGACAAAATCCTCGCTCCCGAGAATGGTCGAAGCGATCGAACCAGCCAGAGGATCAGGACACTTTCTCCCGACAGCCTCCATGACATAGGTTCTGTAATTTCTCCTCTGCTCGCCTTGTTCAGTTCCGAAATAACCCAGAACAAAACCGGTCGAAAGCCACGACGGTCCATTTTCCTCAGCATAGAACCGGTAACTGCTCCACATGTACTCTTCAGGCGAGGGGACCATCTTTGCCTTGACGGGGTTCAGGTGTATGTAGCGGGACAATTCTGCGGCATAGGCGTCGGCCTCGATCAGGATCGCCTTATATCGCCCCTGCAGGAGATGGCCTGCTCTTTTCCTCTTGATGTTGTAGTAGTTCGTGTAGGAGTTGTTGATGTGTTTCATGATTCTGGAAAGGTTGCCTTCGGGGGTTTCGATCATCAGGTGATAGTGGTTGGTCATAAGGCACCAGGCGTGGAACACTGCCCCGTATCTCTCCGCAGCCGATCCCAGGTAGGTCAGGAACTTCTCCCGGTCGGCCTCGCTCTTGAAAATATCCTTCTGCTCGTTCCCTCTCGACGTGACATGATAAAAGGCTCCGGGAAACTCTATCCTCAACGGCCTGCTCATCATTCCACCCCCCGTTTCCTGCGTGCTCCGCAGGCATCAGGACTCATTTTTCACGGAAAAGACTGTTTTGTCAAATGTGTAGGTCTGACACCTATGGGAGGCCTTAAATAAACAACTGATCTAACAGGCCTCCAGGAAAAATTGATCAAGTGACCCTCGTTAAAACAAATTTGAGTCGACTATTTCACACGAAGCTATCTTTTTTGCAATTCAAGACATGAAGAGGTGGCCTCAGTGACCTACGGCTCCCACCTCTCGGCTCCTCTCTGGATGGCCGTTACTTCAACGGCCTCGGCGAAGAGGGAGAAGAGAATATCCGGCCAGCGGGGATCATCGGTTATCGTCGCCCCTGAGAAGGAAGCGGCTTCCGTTCTGAAACGGACAGGAAACGCTTCGAAGGTTTTCTCCCAAGTCTGGCGGATGGCCCTTTTTCGACCCAGGATCAGCCTCCGGCTCGGGAGTTTGTCTTTTTTGTTCCTGTTTTCACTGCTGTTTACGGGGAAGAGGTTCCATAGGTCGTTGCAGCGCCAGAGGGAAAAAGGGATGGCGTGGTCCACGTCGAAGTTCCTTTTCGCAAGAGGAGCTCCGCTCCAGACGCTTTCGGTTATCTCCGCTTTCCTGAAAAGATCCCTGGCGTCGGAGACCTCTCTTTCCGGAAGCGGGTCTTCTATGAGCAGTCCGATCACCCTGCCTGCTGCTACCTCATTTCTCGAGAGTCTTTCTGTCAGTTCGGCCCAGCGCAGGATCGTTGCATCCCTTACCCAGGCTCCCATAAGGCAGAACTCCTGCCAAATGCCTCTTTCCATGAGGATGCATCCGCTGGAGGGTTCGTAACTGAAGATCTGCAGGGAAGTTCCTCCGCCACCTGAATATCTGACGGGGCCGACCCGGATCGTGTTGATGAGTTTGCCCATAAGCTGGCCGTAGAGGTTTTTTTCTTCCTTGTCGAGTTTCCCCGATCTTTTCGCGATCAGGAATCCGGCAAGTCCTCCCCTGGGTCGGAACCTCTCCGCAAGATCCCGCATAAGGCGCCGGAAGGCTATGGGTTTTGGCGATGAGGGCTTCTCTCCGTTGATCTGGGGGATGAATGTCCCGCAGGATACTATCGGCCAGTAGTATTCGAGCCATTTTTCGGCAACAACATTTATTGGCACGGCGACCCGGCCGTCGGCGAGCCATTTTGCTCGGTTGTACTGGGTCATGCCAATCTCGGCCAACGCGCGGAAGAGAGCGAGTTTGTAGGTGGCGACCTTGTGGTCGCGGTTGAGCACAGATTCGATACGGTCGATGCTTCGCTCAGCCCCATCAGTTCCCAGAGCAAACAGGAGCACAACCCACTTCCGATCATCACGCCCGAGAGTATCAGCATTCTCCCCTCTGCCGATACATGTAAAGCCGAGGCGGGACAAAAGGAGTTCAAGTCTATCGGGGGAAAGGCCGTTGAAGAATCTTCCCTTTTGATCACGCCCGTTGACGGGGCTTCCATTGGTATCCAGTGGAAGCGATACCAGGAGCCTGCCGCCTGGCTTCAGCACCCTCCTGAGGCCGAACACAGCGTCAAAGAGCGTTTCTTCCGGCAGGTGCATAAGGACGGCAGAACAGAGAACGCCTTCAAAACTTTGATCGGGAATTGATTGCAGTTCGGGGATGGCATCGCAGGAGAGGCGGCCTTTAAGGGCAGGTTCCGTGCGGAGGTCTTCGTCGATCAGTTCGGCGCAGGGATCCACACCGTAGGCATCCCATCCCCCTTTGAGGAGCAGCAGCACATCACGTCCCGCGGCGCAGCCGACATCGAGGACCTGGGAACCTTTTGGGAAGGCAACGTCGAACCATGAGTCTATTCCACCGGAGACGGATGCGTAACGCCTGGCAACGTCGGAAGCGTTTTCAGAATAGTATTTCCGGGTTTGAAGATCCAGACCTCTATCCACTGCCTTAACCGCCTCCTGCTGCCTTGTTTTTCCCAAAAAAGATTTCCTCTGTTTGCACTCCTCCCGCAGAAACTCCGGGACCTTGTCTGCGTCCCCTGTGGTGCAAAGAACCGTAACTCGTGACTGGTTTTTAAACCCGCAAAAATATCCAGGTTTTCTCTGCGGGGCCCCACCCTCTGCGCCCACTGCGGTGAAGGGACCTAAGACCCCGTGAATCGGGAATCTTAAATCGGAGGAGGGACCCCTCAATGGTGTCAGACCTACACATTTGACAATTCGGGTTTAAGCCCCTGCCTATCAAGATTTCCCCCGTCCCTTTGGGCCACTGCTCTTAGCAGGAACTCCGAGGGGAAACCGTTTAGTCAAAAGCGGAGACCCCTACTGGCTATAAGGTTTTTAAATTACTCTGATATATCCTTGATCTGAAGTTCGGTCGGAACAAAGCGTACAGCTGGAAGCCTGTAACCCGGATAGGGACCTTTAGAGACGATGGTCTGAAGGAACTCCCGGCAGGAACCGAAAAGGATACCAGTCCCTGACACGGCAATTGCTTTCTTGATTTCATCCGAGTTTTTCTCGGTAATTTCTTCCCCTTTCCAGTTGAATATTCCATATACATTTAGTCTAAATGAAAAACACTGGTTCTTTTCTTCAGACGGTTTCTCTGACTCTACCAAGAGGAGAATGCCCCATCTGGTCTTTTTATCGTCCAGTCGGGAAACCTGGATAACAGGTTTCCGTATCGGGGGGAAACTGGGCTTTCCCTTCTCGCTTACGGGGAAGGCCTCAAACTGAACATTTGTAAAAAAATAATTTTCCAGCTGGATGGGTGGGATGATTGAATCAAGCAGCCAAGTCATAAGAAGATCCCTTTCCGTCGTTTTGTTGAGACATCGTTGTTTTTTTAAAATCGGAGGAAAAGGCATCTTCATCCCCGCAAGAGGGCACTCTATGGCCCTCCAGTTTTTCCTCAATTCTTTTTGACATTGTTCTTGGAAACCCGGCTAGATATTGAGGAGAAATATTTTGGTATGACCCACCTTCCTGCATATAATCCACCACTGATATATCAATTCCATCAAGCTCAGAATAATAGTCCCTCCAAGGGTTCTGTTCTGCGCTTGAAGTTAAAACTGCATTCCTGGCAGCCTTGTAATCAACCTCAGTGAGGCGGCCTTTTGCTTCCTCTATGAGGTCAAGAAACTGATCCCGGTCGCGTGCTCTCGCAAGAAGATCATGCAAGGACAATGACGGAAGGCTCCCCCTCTCGTAACGCTGAAGTGTCGCCTCTCCGATCTTCAGTATCTGGGCAAACAAGGTTTGGGTTAGACAATACCCCTCCCGAATGGACTTGATCTCTTGCGCGTTCAGCATGCCGTGGAGCACGCGGTACTTGTCATAGGCTTTTTGGATCAGATCATCAAAAAGTTTGTCCCCCAGAGGATTATCGCATTCCGTACAGACATTGGCGTTCCCGGAAACGGATACCTGCTCTCCCCTGACGTTGAAAATCTCTGTGATCTCTTTTGTTTCAATTGGTCGCTCACATCCGCATTCCGGACAATACCTATCGACCATTTTAATTACCCCCAGATCTTAAATAGAGTCATGGAACGAGAGAACAACACACTCAGGACAACAATCTGGAACCTTGATCTTGATATAGATTGTCATAGAATTTGTTTCATGTTCAAAGAATTTTTTGAACACAAAAACTGTCCCGGCATCCCTGGACATTGAATCATCGTCCATCGGGCCTTGGAAATAATGACTGGGTAAGAGTTTTTCGATTTCTTCCCTGATATCTCCTCTTAGGAGCCCGTGTGTTGTTTGAAAGTCAATATTCTTGCGGTTGTGCCAGATCTCCCACTTGGCATCGTCTGTCAGGCAAACCTTGATGAAATCAAGGAAAGCACCGACCTTTTTTAGTTCGTCGCGCACACCGCAGCCCCCTTGGACTCAAATCTTACACCCATCAATTGATGTCTTCAACCTTCAATGCAACCCATTAGCATCACACCTACGCTTTTGACAATTTCCCGGCAATGCCTAAAGAGGCTTCCTTACCTTGCGACAGGCCCGAAGGTCAAATATAAGACTTGTCATCATTGATCATCAGACCGCCTGCGGCAGTATTCCGGAATTTCCGGATAACTGAATCCTCATGCAATTCGCCGCTTAGGAAGATGTTTTTCAAGTGTTCGCTAATAGTTCGTATATCGACATCAAAGAGCGTCGCCATCAATTTTTGCGTCAGCCAGACGGTTTCGTTCTATAATCATAAACCCATATTGTGTTCTGATCATTAGATGGGGTCAAGATCAATAAAACAAAGGCGTAAACGGTGAACGGGGAGAGCAGGGGCGTGAGGGGTCTCCGGGAGGCGGCAGGAGTCGGGAGACTGGAGGCTGGCAAGGCAAGGGTCCCCGGTTCTCACAAAGAATGGTTTTCTCTGCGGGGCACCACCCTCTGTGTCCACTGTGGTGAGAAAAGCCGTGAGTCGCGAATCGTGAGTCGAAAGATCAAACACCAAAACCAGATTCTTCACCCTTCGGGTTCAGAATGACAAATCTTAAGTCCCCGGTTCTCACAAAGAATGGTTTTCTCTGCGGGGCACCACCCTCTGCGCCCACTGCGGTGAGAAGGTCCCAGGGTCTTTTCCTCACGTTTTGTAAAAAAAGTGCAGGTGCGGCACCTATGAGGGGTCCTTAATCTCCTGTCCTTCCAGCTTTTTCGATTGTTCGACGAACCTGTCGAAATCGCTCGTCGGGGTTGCTGCTTCCAACCTGTGGCGTTCGGCCTCGTATTGCTCGAATTCTTTCCGGGCGTGTTCCTCGGCCATCTTTTGCGAAATTTTGCCTGCATGGGTCAGAATGTCGCGTTCGTTGAATTCCAGGAAAGCATCGAGCTTCTTCGCCCAGTCGGACATGTGCATGGGCTTGCGCCTGCGAGCCTGATCTTCTGCGTAGTCGAGGTACATGGTGACGACGCGGTTCAGTTCGCGGATCTCCTCTTCGGTCAGGTAATTCTTGGCCAAATACACATCGGCCTTTCGAATGGGGCCTTGAGGAGCATTCTTCCAGGTGGCAAGCCCCATGTTAGGGGTGGATGCATCGGCTCTCTGGCGGATGATCTCTGCGGCCGTGTGACCGTGGATGGCCCAGTGAAGCTTGTTCTGGACGGAGGCGAAGAAGGTATGGGTGACCCCGGATCTTGAGTCGTAGTCGATGCTGGTGGCGTAGATGTCGGTGATCTTCTGGTAGAACATCCGTTCGGAAGCACGTATGTCCCGGATGCGTTCGAGCAGTTCGTCGAAGTAATCGTCCCCGAGGGTTTGTCCCGCTTTCAACCTCTCATCATCCATTGTGAAGCCCTTGACCAGGAGTTCCGAAAGCCGTGAAGTGGCCCACTGCCGGAAGGCGGTGCCGCGTTCGGAGCGGACCCGATACCCTACGGCAAGGATCGCTTCGAGGCTGTAGTATTTCATCTTTCGGAGAACATCTCGTGACCCTTCTCGTCGAACTTGTAAGAATTCCTTACAAGTTGATCCTTCGTTCAGCTCGTCATCCAAATAAATACTCTTCAGATGCATAGTGATATTTTGAGGCGTTGTCTGGTATAGCTCGGCTATTGCAGCCTGTGTCAGCCAGACGGTTTGGCCATCCATACGCACCTGAACGCGCAGTGCACCGTCCTGGTATATGAGCAACTGGCCTTCGGGGGGGAGAGTTGTTAGGTCATTCACCATAGCCCGGAGCCTCCAGGTTTTTGGCGATGGCAGCGGAGTTTCCGTTAGAGGATTTTGAGTCGTTCTTTCGCCTGGCCATCGTTGATCCCCCCAGCAGGATTTTGTCGAGATCTATGAACTTAGTTTCGTCCTCTAATCATAAACCCACATTGTGCCCTGGTCATAAAGAAAGGGAAGATTTCATCCTGACACTGGGTGTGTTTATGCTGTCTTCAAGATCCTTGAGTATCTTCAATATACTGTCAAATTCCGGTGTCTCTCCAAATATCATGGTCTTCATCTGCTGGTAGTCAGATTCAAACCCTCTTATCTTTACTTGAGAAGGAATCAGCTTGATGGTACCCGGTTTTGCAGAGTCGTATGAAGCCCACGTACAGGGATAATGTTTCTTTTTGAATGCCACGACTTCTTCCAGTAGATCAATTCTATCCAGGTAAGTCTGTCTTTTAACGGAAATGGCCATTCGCATAAGGTCGTAATAATGCCTGGAATAACGCCCGGGCTGCTTCTTCTCAGCAGGCCGGTGGGCCTCCTGGTGAAGGATCGTTGCTTTTTCCCAGAAAGTCCTCTCATCACTTATTGCCCTGACCTTTACACGGGGGTTCGAGAAGAGATCCGGGAATGCTTCAGCAACATAAGGTGTGATGTAGTATTCGTCATTAGGGTTCCAGCCTGCAAGAGGACCTATTTCCAGGCGAATCCCCGGCCTCAGGTATGGGTCTTTGAAACTTCGAGGATAGGTTATCTCTATCACGTCTGGTTCATCTTCCGGGATCTCGGTCTGGACAGTCCGTCCCAAAGCCTTGCCGACAGAATCGTGAAACTCTTTTTTGAGATACTCCCGGGATACTTCGATGGTTCGCTTGTTGAACTTGTCCTGCCCGGTTTTGCTACGTTGGGCTTCCATTGGGCCCATTCTTTCTTTCAGCAGATCCCAATTCAATATCAGGTCAATATCTTCGGAAAACCGTTCAATCAATCCAAATACTTTTGAAAGAGTGGTACCACCTTTGAACATGATCTGTTCATTGACAAAGTGATCCAAGAAGAGCCTGTCCAGCACCCAGCATGTCCAGTAGTCCTTTTCGACTACAACAGGGGTTATCTGAAGTCTTGAGGCTGTTTCCCGGCAGAGGTCTTCAAGGCTTCTAGCAGAGAACATATCAAGATACGGCATAATCTTCCTCACTGCAGATCTTGCGGATGGCATCATAGATCCATTTCGTAGCGTTTCGGGTGTCGTCCAGGATTTTCCCCCTCATGCCTGCCGGAAGCCACGCTCTCATCTTCTTTATCGCTTTTTCATCTATAGCATTCTTGCCAAGGGTCCTCAGACCCTGAACGATAAGTGCGCTTTCAGGGTATTTGAAGGAAGCTTCTTTCGAGGCAATTTTTCGGAAAGAAAGTTCTGTGTCCCCGATACAAAATTTACGATATGGGCCGTCGGACAAGTATTCGTACCTGGCAGGAACCTGGGTGGATATCCCCATCATGTTGAGAATGACGTTTCCGTTCGGGATTATCCTCCACCCGAATTTCCTGGCCAAGGCATGTGCAGCCTTGTCGACATCAGGACTCAGGTTTGATTTGAGCAGGCTGCTGTACCTGGGGAGATCGTAAAGGCCATGGGCTACTCTTCGGATCCTGCCCTGTTTTTCCAGCCTGTGAAGAGCCACGTGGACTGCCTCCGAGGGACCAAGCCTGGAGAGGTCTTTTGGAGAAAAGGCCCAACCTCTGCCCTTTCTGTTTATCTGATCTTTTATTGCCCTTGTTATGTTTTCAGCCATTTTCCCCACCCCCTTTTGTAAGGATTATTATACTATTTTTATTACATAAAGCAAGGATGGTGAAAGGACGGAAAACAGGGGCAAGGGCTTGTCATTCTGAGGACCAACGTGAGGAAGAATCTGGGTTAGGTACCGGTTCTCCCCAAAAAAGGTTTTCTCTGCGGGGCTCCACCTTCTGCGCCCACTGCGGTGAGAAGGTCTTAGGGTCAGATCTCCGCCGGTAGGCAAAGGGCGCGGAACGTCCGCCTGCTGGCGGGTTCCGCTTCGTCCCGCTGGTCCTCAGAATGACAAATCTTAGGTCCCCGGTTTTCACAAAGAATGGTTTTTCTCTGCGGGGCACCACCCTCTGCGACCACTGTGGTGAGAAAAGCCGTGAGTCGCGAATCGTGAGTCGAAAGATCAAACACCAAAACCAGACAAATCTTGGGTCCCCGGTTCTCACAAAGAATGGTTTTCTCTGCGGGGCTCCACCTTCTGCGCCCACTGCGGTGAGAAGGTCTTAGGGTCAGATCTCCGCCGGTAGGCAAAGGGCGCGGAACGTCCGCCTGCTGGCGGGTTCCGCTTCGTC